>NZ_JAKKSG010000021.1:0-94796 GCF_025653545.1 Shewanella sp. SW1
TAATGTCTAATGTCTTGTTGCTCAACAGTTTTAACTGGAACCATGTGGATATTAGGTCTGAAAACCGCTTCGCATATAGCGAGGGCATCGTTGGCATCATTCTTTTGGTTTGCAACAAATGGCTTAACATGTTGAGCAGGGATCAATTGCACTTGATAACCAAGAGCTTGAAATTGTCTTCCCCAGTAATGCGCCGTACCACAGGCCTCCATAGCAATAAGRCTACCTTCGGGGAATTGTCTAATTTTATCGAGCAGCTTGTTTCTGTTAACCTTTTTGTTASTCATGACWGAGTTATCCATAAGACAAACACAAACTTGAAAAACATTTTTGGCTAAATCGATACCAATAACTTTAATATCCATGATGGAAACCTCCAGAACTATTTGTCAGCTTCAAGCTTGGCATAATACTGCAAGCTTAGGTGCTGAGGCGTCCATCACATCACTACAAGCAGAGCTGAAGCGGCAATTCTCACTTGGCAGGAATCATTTAGATGTGTCTATGGCAAGAGTGCCCTTATGTCACAACTCAAGGCTTCCGCCAACTGATATGCCTTTTCGAGCGTGATGTTTACCTCTCCACGCTCTATTCGCCCCATATAACTGCGGTCTATCTCAGTTAGTAGCGCAATTTTTTCTTGGGAAATGCCTCGCCGTTTACGTTCTTCTCGTAATTTAGCCCCAAATTGGATTGCTAAGTCTTTCATTTTTCATCTCGTTAAAGAGAAAGACTATCCAAAGTTGCGGCTTATAATGCCACGGATTATAATCCGCATTTTGAAAGCAATGCTCTTCTAATGCCTAGTTGGAGCACTAAACAGCCTCTTGCGAGAACGTCATGTCTAAAGTCTCAATCAAAATATGCCCTACTTTGCATACCATTCTCCAGGACGAGAGCTTCAACAATTTTCAAATTAAGAGTTTACGCGACGCTTATCTTGCTGCTTCGACTAGCGGTATAACGGTCAGTAAAACCTACAATTTCACTTATCAACAGGTCCACAGACTCGTGAAAAAGGGGCTCTTAGATAAAAATGTAGACCCACAGTCGAAGGAAACGACTTATCAAAAGACAACGAACTTTTTTCAAGCGAATTTCATCCTGCAAAGCGCAAAAAAATCCGAAGCCGTACAGGTAACACCTACAAATAGGGAAAAGCATAATACTATTAAACAATTAGAAGAGCGGCTCAAGCAGTCAGAAATCGATTTACTTACGAGCATAGGTGAGTCGGAAGAGTATATGCGCTTATACCAATCCTTTCCTGAAATGAAAGCTCATCTCGAATCACAGTATTTGTTGGCTCGTGAAACGAGCTCAAAACTGCTAGGTCAAATCAAAGCGATTAAATCAGCTATTACCCATCAGCAAAAGTAACTCCATGCAACTTAGACAATGGCAATCTGAGTGCGTCAAACGCGCTCTAAGGCACTTTTATGGTGCTCACAGACATTTCCTTTGCTTAGCAACACCTGGTGCAGGCAAATCAATTATGGCCGCCGAAGTTGCTGCGAGACTATTTGAGGATGGTCTAATCGATTTTGTGTTGTGCTTCTCTCCATCAGTGAATATCTCTCAAGGGATGAAACAGACATTTTCCAATCGTCTGGAGTGCCGATTTGATGGCGTGATAGGTTCAGTTGGTTGCTCTTATACTTATCAGGGGATGTTGGCTTTTAAAGAGGATTTCTGGCAATTACTGAGAAGGAATAGAGTTCTCGTTGTCTTTGATGAGATCCATCATTGTGCAGGTAGATCTCTTGAAGATGCAAACGTATGGGGGGAAGAAATCCTACTCAACATACAGGCCCAAGCGCAGTACACCCTAGCGTTAACGGGCACGCCTTGGCGCTCGGACCAAGCACCGATTGTTTTATCTCGATACACAGATCCAGATAACCTAATTCAATGTGACTATGTTTATGGCCTTAAGGAAGCAGTTGCCGATGGTGTATGCCGCAGCCCTCACATTGTACTAATTGATAACGACAAAATTTTAGTTACAGATGAAGAAAACGAAACAAAGACTTATGGCTCTTTGGATGAGTTATTGAAAAGCTCATCAATCCCTTATCAGTCGATCATCGAGAATCATGAGGCGATTCAACATATCTTAGCGTTAGCAACAAACAAGTTAAGAGCCATAAAACAGTCCAACCCTAATGCCGCCGGACTTATTGTTGCTTCATCTGTATCACACGCTGCGGATATCTTGAACACACTCAAAACAGAGTTTAATGAAACAGCTCAGATAGTTACCTACAAAGAGGATGATCCATCTGCCAAGATAAATGAATTCAGAAACAGCACAACTAACTGGATCGTGAGTGTAGGTATGATAAGTGAGGGGACTGATATCCCTCGCCTACAGGTTTGTTGCCACCTTAGTCGAGTAAAAACTGAGCTTTACTTTAGACAGGTTTTAGGTCGTATTTTACGCACTAATGCTTCGCTTAATCAGCAAGCTTGGCTATACACCTTTGCTGAACCAAAACTTGTAGAATTTGCCAGTCGTATAGCAGAAGAAATACCTGATATCCCAGTGATATTTAGCGAGCCAATTGAGATAAAGCTCAAACAAGAGTTACCCGAACCCCTTGATATGACAGTGAAAGCGATGTCACCTTCTAACAGCAATATTCTCAATACTGGCAGGCTGTCAATCGATACACAGACACAATCGTATTCTATAGAGCTTTTATCGCGGGATATTTTAGGTACACCAACATCATTATCATTTGAACTTTTAGGTGGTTTTAGAGAAAAAGTTGTCTCAACTTTTAACTCACCGTTTTAAGTCATAACATCTGAATTATAGTTCAACCACTTTTCTCGACACTTTGAGTTTTATGGTGACACCATAAAGTTCAAAGTGATTCACAACTAGAAAGCTTTTGGACAAAAACACGTTAGAGTATCCCCTCTATCACGAGTCACTTAGATGAGAAAATATATCTCAATTTATCTAATTCGCTCCGACCACTTTATCTTATGACTTTAAAAAATTTGACAGCCAAGTACATACTTTGGTTCGCAACAATAATTAAGTGATTGTTTTTTTGTAACTCAAATAAGCAGTTTGTAGTATTGTGTCATAGAAATTGCTTTTTGAATTGAATAGAGGTTTGTATGACATCGGAAGTTAAGCTTGATTGGTCAGAGCCGAAGAAAATTGAGCTGGGCGATGGTAAGTTTGAATCCTTGCCAGCCGATAAACTACAGCGTCAGGAGTATGCAGATTTCATTGCAGACTTTCTTTCAAAGCAAGGGTTCGAAGAAGCATCTGGAGATAAGAAAAACTATGTACTAAATCTTAATGCGGAATGGGGTTCTGGAAAAACGTACTTTCTTCGTAGGCTATCTGAAGACTTAAAGGTACATCACCCTGTTGTTTATTTGGATGCTTGGAAGCAAGACTATTCGGAAGATCCATTGATGACAGTTGTTTCTTCAATGATTAGCCAACTCAAAAGCCAAGCAAGATTAACTGGTGTCGATGAGAACACATTTGAAGCCCCTAAAAAGCTATTGGGGCTATTGAAAGCTGCTGCACCCAGTATTGTAGGGGCTTTTGTAAAAAGGTATGGCGGATTTGATCCTATTGAGCTTTGGGAGAATAGTCAAACTGAGGACGTACCACCAAAATCTACTGCTGATGCTGGTTCGAACAAAGTGGATATGAGTGCAACAGCTTCTCAAATGGTTAAGGAACTACTTCGCCAACATGAGGATAAATCTGAGGCGATTGAAAGCATTAAACTTAATGTAGAAAACTGGGTTGAAGCAGTAGTTGGATTGGACACGGCTAGAGATGATTACAATAGAAAGTATCCAGCATTTGTATTTATTGATGAATTAGACCGCTGTAGACCTAGTTATGCGGTAGAAATGCTGGAAGTTATTAAGCATATATTTGATATTGCAGGTGTTGTTTTTATCGTCGCCACAGATACTGCGCAATTACAGCATGCAGTTAAAGCCATCTACGGAGAAGGATTTGATGCTAGAACATATTTAAGTCGTTTCTTTAATAGCAGGTTTACTCTAAAGCAGCCTACTATAGATAGTCTGATTTATGCCCACTGTGATTGTGAAAAACTTTCAGGACAATACATAAAACAAAATCGTATTGTTGTATGGCCTGAGTGTGAGAGCTACGAGCATAATATAAGTAATATCAATTCTGTAATTTCATGTTTTGGTCTTCCAGCTAGAACCATAATTCAGATAACAGACAGGATTATTGCTATTTTAGGCCATATGAAAAGCGGTAGTAAGGTTGACTTATTGATGTTGACAGCACTTATGAGCCTTAGAGAAAAGAATGAAGATGTGTATGAAGCAGTAATCTCTTATAAGTTTGGACTTAGCAAATGGTCAGATGGTAATAGGGTTAAGCTAAATAGATATTTAACTCAGAACTATGACTTTAAAAATAGAAATATCATGCTTAATGTGGATTCTAATGTGCCTTACGACTCTCTACTTGATCAAAGCCTAACTCAGTACCCTGATGCTGTATATAAAGCTAATTTGTCGCATTATATGAAAGATATTTTCAGCATATATTTAAAATCTGTGGAATCCGGTTATACCGGCAATGGGGGGATAGGGCGTCACCTTTCGACAAACATACCACTTAAAGAGAAGTTAGCTCAAAAGGTATGTACTTATCCAGCTAACAGGAACTCACATGAAGATGAAGATACTTCAAATGCGTGGTTAGATTTCTACCATAGTCTGTACAAACTCGAAGATGTCGATATTACCTATTATCAAAATTTAATAGAGTTAGCTTCTGCTCTTGAGTGGGATGACTAGCAATAATTTCGGTCAATTATAACCACTATCAACTAACCTAACCTTATGCGCCAGATGTGAGTAAGTAGCTGAACAATAATTACATTGTTAAAAAAGAGACCTCTAAGCATTACTTCTTTTAATCATTACAGAACTAAAAAAGCGATGGGATCAGGTCTTGTATTTTGCACCTCACATTAGATGAGGTATGACAAAAGCTACTAAATAGGACATGAACAAACTTTGACTCTAACTTGTAGTAGATTATCAAACTTGGCCACAAAATTGGAGTTTTAGGCATGAGGAAAAGTAAGTCAATTTGCAGGGTTTGAAATTGGGTTCAATTCCACTCATTCTCACTTTGGGGCAAAAGTGCGTTAGCCCAAAGCCTGCGTAAAATGATGGTATTCACCAACACGGATTGGGACAAAAGTGAGCTAAGTTTTTTCTCTAATTCGTGGAGTTCGGATTAAAATATCTATGGGTTAACACCACATTAAGGTGTGAGCAACGCAATGCCCAAGTTTCTGCATACCACCTTAAATACTAAATGCAACGCATAGTAAAAATGCCACGCGTTGCGAATAGCTCTTAAATGCTTTATTAGCTTTATTTAAGCCAAACTTCATCAATATCGATTTGTTCAACTTCTTCGGTTGTTAGATTAATTACCCCACTCCCTGTGAAGTATGTCCTCGGATATCTGAACACGTTCGTAATTTCTTCATAAACTTCAGCATTGATAAACACATCGTTTATACCAGTCTTATTTATAATATATTCACTAGTGTTCAATGTGAACTCCAAGGTACAACGCCTTAGGTTAAAAGAGTATTCAAACGCTACCTTGTCATCTTCTATTTTGAAACACCTGTAAATTGACGGATCTTCCATCCCTTCCCAAACATCAAATCGTGAAGATTTCATAACATCCAGATAATCAGTTTTCCAGCCTGAAACTGAGAAAATTTCTCTTATTTGACTAATTTCTAGATTATTCATAAAACTAATAGCAAAGTTCTCGAATTCTTCTTCAATTACCTCGCCATATCTCTCTTCTAGACCATTACTATCTTCATGTACAAAGCCATGCAGATCTTCATTTACATTCTCACCGATAAACTGCTTTAATGACGTATATACTTTAAACTTATTACTCAAGTTTAACTCTGCCAAGTCATCCGATAAGTCTTGGTGTAGTGAAAAACTCTCGCCATTTTTGACGAAGAAATCTGACGAATTATTCGTTATTAAAATTATGTCATCTGATACAGAATGTTCGGATACATAATTTATTAGTGAATGCCAAATTACTGCATCACGATAACCTTTTTCATTTTCTCTAAATGGTCTTTTCGCAAGAATAGCTTTCTGTACTAACTTTTCATTGTTTACACTTTCGCATGAAATTGTTTCAAAATTAGGAAAGTAGCCACGAACAATAGCCCCAAAGTCATAAGGCTCAATTGGAAGCTGGCTCATATCAATTGTGAAATTCGATTCTGTAAACTGTCCTACTTTACTTGCTAAATTATTCAGATCTTTTTTTGTCTTTTCTAATTCGACCCTAAACTTATTCTCAGTTTCTTTTATTACAACGTCAGAAACAAGCAACATACAGTCAGTATTAAGTACGTAATTAGAAAGAAGCTGAAAATGTGCCGCTCTAAGCATCCAATTATTAAAAAATATATTTGTATCAATAAAAATTTTCATAACAACTCTTTTAAAAAACGTTTCCACAAAAAATTGATGGAAATGAATTTACTTTGGCAGAATAAGTCAGGCTTGTAGTTGGCCATAACAATTTACTGTAGGTGAATAATATCTATTAGACCACAGGCATCGATATGCCACAAGCTCAAAAAAAACCAGCCAGCTTTAATTATGAAAAAAGTTGAAATGTCATTTCGGGAGAAATTCTACAGCCTCAACGCCCCAATCAATTGAGCATCCCGTTATGACCAAAGCTTTAGAATGATTTTAAATACAACCGCTAATGTTAACTGCGTCAATTGCACTGGTTTGCTATGGTTGTTTTTCGATGATATTAAAGTACTTTTCAAAAAAAGTGAGTGATAATTCTGGCTGTTCAATAATGATACATAAATCTAGTATGGATAGCAGTGATAACTTACTGGATTCAGCTAAAAACCAAATTGAGTGTTCCGAAAAGTTACGACCGGTGACTTCATTACCTTGAGTACGAGTTGCAATTTGGAAAAAACCACCGTGAGTATAGTCATTCATAGCTTTCCATTTTCCCTCTTTGTAACGCTTTAGTTCTCCATTTTGATAGCCTTTTGTGGTCTCAACTTCGCTTATCAATGTGTTAACTTTTAATTCTAAGTTCTCACCATCGATAAACTTTCCTATATCAGCATCAGTAGCGCATCGCAGAAACCACAAGCCTCGAAGCATCGCTTCAAATTGGCAACGGAGAAGAGCAAAAGATGACCCAAGCAAGTTATATTTAGCCAAAGTTAAGATTGATTGATGGTGCTCTAAACTCAAATGTAACAATCCCATAGCAACACGTCGCCTTGGATTGGGTTCATAACTAACTCCATCAAGTTGAACCTGATAATAAGTAGACCAACTTTCAAATTCTTCAATTTTCATAAATATCCAACGTCTCAAGCAGAGGCGCCAGCATTGCTGGCATTCTGCTGCCTTGACTTGTTGAACGAAGCCGCTTTGCGGCAGGAACAAGATAAAGCCATCCTTTTGCCCCTCATCCTAAATACTTGCTAGACGCGACCTGCTTCGGTCGCAAACCTAGGAGTATCATCATGGACATTCACGAACAACAACGCTTTGATTTACTTTATGAACAACATCTTACCAACTTAACCTTGCAAGGCAAGCGGCCTGCAACCATTGATGCCTATAGCCGAGCTATACGCCGTATTGCGGCATATTTTGACTGCTGCCCCGATACCCTGACCTCCGATGATTTAAAGCGCTATTTTGCCGACTTAATTGCCTCACATTCATGGAGCACCGTCAAACTCGACCGCAACGGCTTGCAGTTTTTCTACTTTCACGTCCTCAATAAATCTTGGCAGTGGCTTAATATTGTTAAGCCTCCACAGGTGAAACACCTGCCCGATATCCTCACGCCCTGCGAGGTCGCGATAGTTATCAGCCTCACGCGCCAGCTGCGTTATCAGGTCTGTTTCTTAACCCTGTACAGCATGGGATTGCGCCTTGGTGAAGCGATTTCATTACAGGTCGGGGATATTGATGCAGGACTCATGCAGGTGCATATCCGTGATGCTAAAGGTGGCAAGGATAGACTGGTGCCTTTACCTCAACGCACCTTGTTAGCCTTACGCTATTATTGGCGCACCCACCGTCATCCTCACTGGCTATTTCCGGGTAAAGATAATCAACCTGATTCACTCATGGACAGAGGCGGGCTTCAAAAAGCCATGAAGCAAGTCATTTTAGAGTGCAACATTCATAAAGCCATCAGCCCGCACAGTCTACGCCACAGTTATGCCACCCATTTACTGGAGCAAGGACTCGATTTGCGCTCAGTGCAAACACTGCTCGGCCACCATAGCCTGAATACCACCGCCCGTTACACGCGGCTCACTGATATCACCCGTAAAAATACCTGTGAGGCGATTAACCAACTGACCAACGGCTTAGCTTTGAGGTGGGAGTGTGGGTTATGAGCCAGTTTATCGATATTTTACGCCAACATCTGGCGGATTTTCGGCGGCGTTATGCCCATCAAATCACCCCAGAAATACATGCTGCTATCCATGCCATGCTCAGCTGTCGTTGCAACACGGCGAGGGTGAGTTGCTGGGATTGTCAAACCTGCGAGCAACAGCTTGAGTTTCCGCTCTCTTGCGGTCATCGCAGTTGCCCACAGTGCCAACATGGCACAACATGTGACTGGCTGAGTAAACAACAAGCCAAGTTATTACCGGTGAATTATTTTATGGTGACCTTTACCTTGCCGTTTGAATTAAGAGCCATAGCGAAGTCGCAACCCGAGCCGTTCTATCACGCCATGTTTACCGTGGCAGCGAGTGTACTCAAAGACTTTGCCGCACGCTCCCCTAAGCTCAGTGGTGACATCGGCTTCACCGGCGTACTGCATACTCACAGTCGGCGCAGAGACTACCATCCACATCTGCACTTCATTATCCCAGCAGGGAGCTACCACTCAGGCAAGCGGCAATGGCGCAAGTGTCAAACCCATTACTTATTTAACGCCTTTAATCTTGCCAAGGTGTGGCGAGCACGTTTACTGGCTTATCTGAGTGACACGCTTCAGCTTAAACTGCCACATCAATCCCACTCGAAATGGGTGGTCGATTGTCAGTTCGTGGGTAAAGGCGAACCTGCACTGCAATATCTGTCGCGCTACCTTTATCGGGGCGTTTTACCCGACAGCAGTATTTGTCGTCATGTCGATAATCAGGTGAGCTTTACCTATCAAGACAGTCAGACTCGCTGCCAACAAGTACGCAGCTTGCCCGCGGTCGAATTTCTGTGGTTGATATTACAACATGTGTTACCCAAAGGATTACGGCGAGTACGAGACTATGGCTTACTGCGAGGCAATGCCAAAAAGCTACGGCAACAAATCCAACTGATGTTGGCTGTCGCAGGTGCAGTGTTCCCCATGTTACCTGAGGTCAAACGTACCTTAGCCGTGCGCTATTGCCCTTGCTGCCATCAAGCTATGCATTTTATGGGTGTTCATATGCGTCATCGACCGACAGGCGCTAATATCACCGCCTAAGGCGAGAAGTATAAGGATAACGGGTTAACCAAACTGAATGAGGACTCGATAACAGCTTGATGAACAAGTGATAAAAATATTAGCTCGTTCGCTAAGGGCGGGTCATGTCTGCAAAAAAGTCTCTTTCAAAGTACGACCTTAGCACCCTCAAATTCTCAATCAGCTATTTGCATAATAAAGTGTCAACAATCAACATCGGGCTTGTTCAACACTTGGGATAAGGTCGCGGCTACGCGCGGCCTATCCTTATTTGTTATGTTTATGATTTAATAAGCTCTGCAATTTCTATAGCAATCTCCTCAATGGTGTGAGTTGCCGTACTTCGAGCAACTTTATCTGCAATCGATGGGCTAAAATCTACTACTTGTTGTTTTGTTATGTTGTGCCAAATCGGTAATAAGACTTGCTCACCTGACACTGTTCTAGTAACAATTCCATCAAGCTCATAGTTGGTCCAGCCTTTCTTTATAAATGAAGGCGATAGAACAACAAGCCCTACTTTACTATTTGCTAGACCTTTATCTATTTTTTGCCTCAGACTATCCCCAATTCTAAGTGTCATTTCGTCATACCACACATTCAGCCCTTGAACTATGAGAGCATCTGCTAGAGGGCGAACAAAATCATCTTTATCTTCAGATGCGTGTGAAATAAAAACGTCATGAGTTTCTTCACCAGATTCTGTTGGCGGTGGAATATTGTCACGAACTAAGCTTGGAACTTCCGATAGAGGTCGATCTTGAATCGTAGGTAGTGCACCTGGAAGTATTTGTACAGATGCCTTAGTACTTCCTTTCAATCCTTGCATATCAATTGCAACATGCCAGTGACCAGAATTTGGGATTTGTAGTCTCAATGGCGATTTTTTTGCTAAGCCACCTATATAGCTGTGCCGTCTTCCATTTTTATAATTGCTGAAATCAGAACTATTCATTAAGCGAACGTTAGCGCCACTAGTCAAAGTAACCTCAACAATTTCACCTGCTTTCCTTTGACCTAAATCATTATGAATGAATTGCAATTTTGATTACTCCTAATAGGACATAACGTATGATTGGTACGCATGCGCGTTTACCTCATTAAACCAGTAAAAACGCGCATAATTAATTACTTGTAATAAAAGGAACTTATCAGCTTTTTATCAAATACACCATGCTGAAAAATACGCATACACATTTTCCAAACCTAGCAATCAGAGGAGATGGTCATTAGCTTTAGTGACGGAATTTTCTAGGGTTCCGGTGTAGAGCCCCTGATTTAAGCTGGGAGTTTAATCAGCCGATTTATATCATGGCACCAATAGGCTGATCTGCTCTCAGTGACAATTGCATAGTTCAGCATTGATATACCGTCAGCGGAAGTCATATCTACCGGAAATTTTTCTGGCAGCAAGACGGTACTTGGGTTGATAAGTACAAAATGAAAGGGCGGTTCATCTGGAAGTGCTATTTCCAAATCAGATAAGCGGTGAACCATCCAGCGTATGTTCTTTAGCCCCAAGCTGACACATTCATAATCACACCACACTTTATGGCTATTAACTTCATGATCTTCTAGGGCAGGCACCGATAGTCGGCCTCCTTTCTTCTCTAAATGTTCTCGAATATATTGAGGTATATCTGCCTCTCGCTGATCAGTTTTTGCAATCCACTCTGAGATAATTTCCGGAGGGAATTGAGGTTCTGGGATACCATAAATCTTGTGAACTTCTCTGCTGCTACGGAGATAATTTGGACGAACTTTCCAAGAGGCTAGAAAATTTGAAATCGCAATACAGTCATCTTTTGATAAATGATCAACTCCAGAAGCTACACTCTCACGAACTGCATAAAACTTTGTCTCTATCGCGGTAAATATTTCTTCCATTCTGGTGTTCCATGCGCGGAGAGAAATTGCGTAATCGTCGTTCCTTTCGTATTTTATCAATTCAACATGTGCAAAGGGTTTAACTACTCTGTATATCTTGTTTTCTTTAGTTGAAAAATGCCTCATCAAGCCATTTGGCAAAAAATGTTGCCTGAAGGTTATCTCAAATGGATTGCCTTTAATTATTCCAAAATCATGAGCTTTTGTCTTTCCCATTATATATCTCTAGAATTGAACTGAACCTGCGATATACTACACTTAGTGTCATTACTAAAATTAGGTCAACTTAGAAAAAACTTAACGGTTCAATCAGTTACGTTAAAAATCGTTTTGGGGCAGAACAGACTTTCATCAGTCTGTTCTGTTAGAGACGAGGAATTTAGATTAAAAAGTCTTCGATTGAACGGCCATTTTCAATCTGTTGTTTGAAAACAGTTGGCATTCTACCTTGCCCTGTCCAAGTGACAGTTTCGCCCTCAACTACGATTGAATATTTAGCTGGACGTGGTGCTCTTGTGCTTTTTACTTTAGCAGTAACACCGCCAAGATCATCAAGTGATAAACCAGCTGACTCAATCATCTTCTGAAGTTCTGCAATTTTAGCGATACGCTCAGCATTTGCTTCAGCTTCAGCATTCGCTTCTTCTTCTCTTTCAACAACGATCTTGCCTAACTTTTCGTACACATCTTTTAGTTCAGCAACAGATAACTCTTTAACAGAAGCTTTTAAACGACGAGCATGAGTTAAGATCTCTAAAAATTCAGACATTGTATTTCCCTAATAAGTTTGTATCGCAACAATATAGCTGATTTTCAATTTGTAATGAATACACAAAGAGATTCAAATTAATAGAAGTAAAGTGCAATTTTCGCGAGTTATAGCGCTTAATCGACGTATTTTGCGCATTATCGTGACAAACTTGTCTCAAACTCATCTTATGCAGAGAATATGCATAAATAGTCACATATCTATCAGTCTTTATTGTTTCACTCTTAATCAGCAGAGAAAATGCGATAGCATGACTGAATAGTAAGTAACTCGTTTTGGGACAAAATCACTTAGAGTATTGATTCTAGTTAACCTGTCTTGGATTAGAAAAAGTACCTTTATCATGCAAAGTACAAAACCTCCCCCCCCGAAGCCCGCTTCATTTCAACACCTTATGATAAGTAAGGTTAAACGGAAAAATGTACTGCATTTTAGCAGCTTTGTTTCCTAATAGTGAAATCCAATGTTTTTAGGGTTTGAATCAAAATAACATTCTGATTACAGATAAACGACTGACTATGAAACAAAGGTTTTAAGCGACATACTGGCGCTCAGGAAGCACTCTGTAGTTATTTGTGCTTTTAGGAAACAAAGCCCTTTATAGCGACTCCAATAGATACAATAATTACTCCTACGATGATTTTCCCTAAAAAACTTTCGTGCCATTTACTAGCTTTAATCGGATCAGGGATATTTTCAGTTTTATTGCTGTCTTGAGTAATTTTTATATCCTTATTGTTGTCGCCTATAACAGAATTAGATACTGGTCCGTTGAAGTTATTACTCACATTATTCTCGATTTTAGTCAAAAGTACGGTTGATTCTACACCAAGGTTTAATTCCTGAGAATACTTATTAAAAGCGGTTTCTGTCATAGCTTCTTTATCTGCATCCTCTATCACTCGCTGTAAAGCTAAATGCTCTATCCATGACCTTCTGTAAGGGACATCATTCCACATCTTAGCAATATCCATCAAAGCTTTATAAGTTTCTTCACCTGGGATTTCTTTCAATGAATTAAATAGGTCATTTCTAGCATCTTGAGCATCGTCTCTTGATGTCGGTGAATAACACTCCCCGTTTGTCCTATCTATATCATCTTCTTCCCGTATGTATAGATGCATCAATTTATATAACTCCATAGTTGAAGTAACTGTATGATGTGACTTCCTGCCACTCAACTCGTCATAACTACGCTTATTAGATAGCTCAGAAAGTACGGATATAGCTAAGTTAGTAGCATCTTCATTAGTTTGTTTTTTTAGCTCCGCACTTAATAGTGGTACACCTTTTACTGCATCCGAACTAACTAATATAGCCCACCACATGCCTTTAAGGTTGTCGAAATTATTATTAATTTTATACTCAGACAAGCTAGCAAGCTGTTCATTGGATATATATTTTGATGCAGTCAATATGCGTAAAACATTTTTGTTAACTTGATAACTTTGGTTGTTTAAATCAGATATAAGGTCAAACAAAGGCCGAGATAATGTTTCAAACAAGTAATGACCATTTACTAGCATTTGCCCTAAAACGTAACGACCTGAATCAGGCTCTCCACTATTAGTTAGCAACCACTGAGTTTCTTGCATTAATATTGATGAAACTAACAAAGGGTGAGCTATAAATAACTTCTCAAACCAGCTTGGTAACGCGTTCATTTCACAAAGAGCTAACTTCACAGCTTGCTTTACTTCTATTTCAGATAAAGACGCCTCCCAATTATCAATAGTCTCATTTTCAATACCGACACCACTTAACGCGAAGATAAAACCATAAGTAGCAGAGCTTAAATCATTTCCCTCTGACTTTAATAACGGTGCATTATAAGAGCGCCAATAAGAAATTGAAGCGTTTTTATACGCTAAAGCAACCTCGCCTCCAAAATCAGGAGTCAACAACTCCCAATTTAAGCAACACCAGTGATTGTTATCTTTAGATTTGTTCCTTATACAGTTAAATAAATAACTTTGAAAACCATTTATCTGCCCCGTCACAGCATGCCTTATATCTAAGATAATTTCAGGCTTAGCTTTTATTGAGAAAACACTTTCAATAAAGTTATTCTTTCTTAACTCTTCTTTTTCTTCACGCTGCTTTGAAAATTTTTCCTGTTGAGCTTCGTGTTCTTTATGCCACTCTTCTTTTACAGGGTTTAAGAACCCCTTTAAAAGAGCAACACCACCATCAAACTCATAGGATGCACTATTAAGTTTTTCAAGATCTTCTGAAGCTAGACCATTTTCTTTTGCTAACGCCCACGCCAACGAAAAGGCGATACACTTGTCATCTCTAATCGACTTAGACATAACCCATTTTATTGCCTGCTGAAAGTCATCGTAGTTAAACCCCCAAAACTCCTGATAAACACGAACTTGAAACCACATATCAACGGACTTAGGGTTTGGGGATTGTTTATTCTCCTCTTCTACCCTGCTCCTTTTTTTAGCTACATCGTGCCAAAAAAGTTGATAGTTAAGTTCCTTCCAGTTTTTAACAGCTTCGGGAATCTTTTCCTCGTGTTGACTATAGCTGCCGCACTTATGGTAGACCTGAGCTCTTGATATGAGTTCAAGTACGTTAGTTGATAAATGTGATATTTCTTTTAATTTAATGACCCTAAGTAAAGCTACCTCTACACAGCCAAATAACCATTCATATCGCTCAGATACTAAACACATATAGTGCTCGGCATATGGCTTAGTATCAATCATGCCAAACAATGAGTCTATTACAGTTAAAATAGAGTCAAAGTTTAATCGTTCGATATAGTTTTCAACTGATGACTGTATAGCTCGATAGCTGTATTGATTGGGCTTGACGATACAAGGTAATATTCCTAACAATTCCTTTGTTTCTAATTGATTCCCGTATTCATCAAGTATCAAACAAGCTAGAGATTCATTATTAGTATCTAAAAAATCGGCAAGTAATTCACTTGCATTAGCCTTAATCACATCTGGCCTCGCCACTTTCTTTAATAGCCTTACAGCTAAAGTTTTAGATAACACATCCATTTCAACTGCTTTTGATATTTCACATGCTACATCCTCACACTCTTTGGCTTCAACACATAAAGCCATTTGCAACAATATTTGCCTTAATTGTTTATTGCTTGAGTATCGTTCCAATAGACTATGAAATATGCTCCCCATATCAGGGTGACTGAACCTAGCAATAGCATTAGCGTCAAATGAAATAAATGAATCATCTGTTGCGCCAATCATCTCACAGAACTTTTCAAGTAAAGTTTGACGCTGTTCTATTGGTAACTTAGAAGGGTCCCCCTCTTCTATAAATACTTCCGGCGATATATTTGCCACTACTTCAGCAAAGCTATCGTTCATAAGAGCATACCACGACAATATGGGCTTTAATGTCTGTATAGGAACTTCTATACCGTAAGTAGTACTATAAAATAAAGAACGAAGCTTATTGTCGCTACCTTTACTCGCATACTTTATTGACACCCATTGAGCAGTTAAATACTCCCTTAAGAGTCTATTTGCAAAGCTGACAGTGCCATATGCAGAAGGCTCAAATACAGCTCGATTAAGCAATGTAGTGATTTCATCATTAGTCCAATCAGGAAGGACTTGATGAATATTGAGAACATCATGATAAACCTTTGCGTCAGGAACAGAAATTTTAGACTTTTTACCAAAAGTTAATGCCGCCGCAATCTCTTGTACACCTTTAAGGACTTTTGATAAAGATAAATCACACTTATCACGACCGACCTCTATTAACTCTAGCTTAATAGTTAGCAGGTTTTGCAATAACTCGGAGCGAGAACCAATTCTTTGATTTTTTTTCCAAAACTCAACTACCGATAGCAAATCTAATGGTTTTCTAGTAAAAAACTCAGCTTCTTTGCCTTTTACCTCCTCCATAAAGATATCAATATTTTCAATACCTTTCTCTAGAGAAAAGATACGAATTTGTTCATAACTTAAGTCGGAAAAAGAATATACCTTAAAAGAGGAGTTAGACTTATCATCATGATTTTTAAGTGATAACAAGTTTTCAACAAATTCAAAATCAGTTTTTGGCCGCCAAGCTGAACCTCTGGATGTTATGAATATTTTTGCTCTACTTATTCCTTTGTTTATCTTTTTGCTAAAGCAGCGAAGTGCTTTTTGGAAGTCTTTTTCATTTGCAATTTTTGCCTCATCAACTGAGTCTAAAAAAAAGTAACCATATTCTTGACCTGACAACCAAGTATCAAAAAGAGATATATCTCCAAACTCAAAAGCACCTTCAAAGTTATCCTTTATGTCTTCAATTTTTATGAAAAATGAACACTTTTTCTCTGCTGAGAGTTTCTTAGCTTGCTCTCTTATTTCAACAGTTTTACCTGAACCAGCCTCAGCCAAAATAATTATTCGGTCTTTATTTAATAAGTCATCCCAAGAATCTCCATTTTTTGTTCCAAGAGAATAAAAATCCGAAAGATCTTTCTCATCACTTAAAGATGTTGGTATTTCATTAAACAGCCGGTTAAGTTCTATATAAGAGTTAGACATACAAGTAAAGTCAAAGTTGTTAGTACAGAAAACTTACCACATTTTAGACAGTTAGCACATATGGCTTCTTAAAAACGCAATATATTATTTATCTTGGCGGTATGCTAATAAGTCATTCACGTCTGCTGACGGACAAGAAAAAAGATAGAACAGACATAACTTTTAGGTTGAACGTGGCCCTTTTGCATTAGCTTTTCTATAGTCAGGCCTTAACTCCCCTTGTTTATCTTTTGAACAGCGAAAATCATTTTGGGGCATCGTCGAAATAACTTCAGCCTATCCATCGCCAAGCGAGAGTTCAGCCATAAATTGAAGTTCAAATCAGTCTACGGAATCGGTGTCGATTCACATCCTTTCAGCAGGGTGATGGTTTTCACGCAGTGAAGCCATCGCCTTGCTAAGCCTTCAGGGAAGAAATCTTATAGAGTGCTCGTTCTAATTTGCTACTCTTTTTGTAAAGAATAACGGGCTTAAGTTTTTAAACATTTTGCTCGTTACAGCGCTTTGTTTACAAAACTTACATTTTTCGTAAAGGATGATTGTGACTGAGATGGAATTTAACCCCTTATATAAGCCACCTCACTCACTCACCCACCAAAGAGAATGCATTTTTAGTAAATATAATGCTACTTTAAAGAAAAAATTTATCCTGAAGATTAACCCAAACAAGTTAGCCTTGGCATTTCTTCTCGAGCAAGCAGACTAACTCTTCATATTTTGGCCCTTGCCCAAATTGCGGCAAGGCCACTGCAAAAACCACAAGTCCAAAGGCCATATAAATGGCGAACTCATTGACCCACAAACCAGATATAGTCAGCACAGTACCCAGCACAACTAATGCAATAACAGCTAACCGCACTTTCTGCGCCATCTGTACTTTTCGCTTGGCCGACGCAATTAATGCTATTTCAGTTTCGCTAAACAACATCTTCAAATCCTTGTTAAGTTTTACATGCATTAAATCACAGACAAACAAAAAGCCGCAATAGCGGCTTTTTTGCTTAACTTGGAACTGGGTTAACTCAAACTTGTATTAGTCGTTAAAACATTGAAACAAAGAACGCACTGAAAAATAAAGCAATAACAACTGTGGTGCCTAAAGCCATTTTAAGTTCGGTGTTCATCATTCACTCTCCTAGTTGGTATGGCTACATTATTATCAACCCAGTGATAAAAACCCATGTTTGTCTCCGTGTTTTGTGAGCGATAGCCAATTTATCGGCAATTTTCTCTTCTAAATCCTGAAAATCCCTCTTACAGACAATCATTTCCCTATCCTAAGCGTTAATCTTGGTCAAGCGCTGTAAAAACAATGGCTGACATTTATCGAGGTCCATCTACGGATTTTTGGTATACTCCACCCCGTAATCTATTTAGAGAGAGGACCTATGTCGCAACTATTACATACTATGATCCGCGTCGGTAACTTAGAACGCAGTATTGCTTTTTATACTGAAGTGCTCGGCATGAAACTACTTCGCACCTCTGAAAATCCAGAGTACAAATATTCTTTAGCTTTCGTGGGTTACGGTGAAGAATCCACAGGCCAAGCCGTGGTTGAACTCACCTATAACTGGGGCACTGACAAATACGATTTAGGCACAGGCTTTGGCCACTTAGCGATTGGTGATGAAGATATCTACGCCCGTTGCGCAGCGATTGCCGCAGCCGGTGGCAAAGTGACTCGTGCCCCTGGTCCTGTCGCAGGTGGGACCACTGAGATTGCCTTTGTTGAAGATCCAGACGGTTATAAAATTGAGTTTATTCAAATGAAATCAGCGACTCAAGGTTTAGGTTAAGTCCTGCCTACTGGCCCCGAAAAGTAGCTGAGCAAGACTATTTATTCAGCGAAAAATGCCGGATCTTCATTCGGCATTTTTGTTTTTATACTTTAGATCTCACGTTAGCCACAAAGAAACATAAATCAAGCCAGTGATTTACTGCTCGCGCCATGCGTCTAAACCGACTTTATCGAAGCTTTATCTTGTGTCAGCTTTCGCTCGGTTTTGTTCGCCACTTTCCGGCTGAAATGACGTTTAAACCAAGGCGTACGCCACAGCAGCAACACACTAAAACCTACGATATAGAGACTTGGCTCGATGATTTCCGATTTTACCGACCAGTAAAAATGGATTGGCGCTAATATCGCGACTAAATACACCCCATTATGCAAGGTCTGCCAACGACGCCCCATCTTACGCATCAAGGCTTTAAACGAAGTGATCGCCAAAGCGGTGACGATAAGATAAGCCACTGCGCCGACTAAAATATACGGCCGTTTTACTACCTCGCTAAACAGTAATTCCCAAGCAAACAACAGATCTAAACTAAAAAAGGCCAATATATGCAAGGTGGCATAGGCAAACACATATAAACCCACTAAACGGCGGGTCTGCATCAACAGCCCTTGCTTGGTCAACTTGGCAATCGGTGAGATCAGCAAGGTCGCCGCTAGTGCATTTAATGCGCCTATGCCTGTGTAGTGAATAATGTGCTGCACGGGATCGCCACCCGCACGGCCAAGCACCACTGTAAGCACAAGGTAGACGATGGGCACTAAACCCAACAAATGAAATAACGCTTTTAGCCAAAACAAGTGCTTAGCGGTTAATCTCAACATAGCTTGTCCCCGTTTAATGGCGAATATCCAAACAACAAACCAATCATCAATAGTATTTCCTCAGATCCATGCCGTCATACAATGAAGCCACAAACTCGCCGTAACCGTTGAACGGCTGGGTATCGATGCGGGTTGCTGAAAACAATCCCCCCTCGCCGATACGACGCTCTGTGGCCTGCGACCAGCGCGGATGATCCACTGCCGGATTAACGTTGGCATAAAATCCATACTCGTGTGAGGCAAGCTGATTCCAGCTGGTCGGCGGTTGTTTATCCATGACGCGAATTCGCACGATTGATTTAATACTCTTAAAGCCGTATTTCCACGGCACCACTAAGCGAATGGGCGCACCGTTCTGCGGTGGCAAGGTTTTACCGTACAAACCCACAGACATTAAGGTTAAATCGTTCATAGCTTCTGCTATCGTGAGGCCTTCAACATAGGGATAATGAATACCTCCACCCATTAATCGGCTCTTCTGCCCCGGCATTTGCTCGGGATCAAAAGCGGTTTCGAAGGCGACATACTTGCCCTTACTGGTGACGCCAACCTTTTTTAATAACGCCGCCAGCGGGAACCCCACCCAAGGGATCACCATAGACCAAGCTTCAACGCAGCGCAGGCGATAGTTACGCTCCTCAAGCGGGAACATTTTAGTCAGATCATTAAAATCTAAGGTCATGGGCCGTTCAACTTCACCTTCGATACGCAGTTGCCAAGGATCGACTTTAAAGCCTTGGGCATTATTGAAGGGATCTTGCTTATCCGTACCAAATTCGTAGAAATTATTATGCTGCGTCACTTTATCAAATGGGGTTAACACATCGGCGTCACCGTACTGCTTATTGGATTGAAACGTCAGTGGCGTAGTGATAAATGAGGACTTAGGTTGATCGCCAAATAGATCGAATAATCCAGCCTGCACATAACCGGGCACGCTGGCACCGATAGCACCGAGTCCCATGGCTTTTACAATTTGCCGACGCGAGCGAAATACCGCTTCGGGCGTCACTTGGTTGTCTTGCATGTGCCACTGCGCTTTTTTAAGAATACCTGGGGTAAAACGGGAATTTTTAGCCAATTGACACCTCTACCATCCAATGATTAAAGTCACCGAGTTGCGATAAAAACCTTCTCTGGCGCTCGTCTGTATCGCTCACTCTTATATAGACAGGTAAAAGCCAGAAAAACTTTCCACCCGCGAATAAATTCACCTTAAACGTATAAGACTTGCTCATTCAAGCATTAAGCGCAGATATAGTTGATTAAAGGGCTTGAAGCCAGTTGGGGGGCATGCGAACCTAAGCGCCAAAGCTAAAGGAGTGCTATTGATCATGCCATTTTCTCAATCTTTTTCTGTCGCCGAAATCATCGGCCTTCTCGCCATTGCCTTCTTAGGCCTGTTAATCGGTGCTCTGCTCAATCAAAAACTCACCCGCCAACGCTGGCAACTACACAAAGACCAACTTGAGCAAGAAATGCGTCAAGTAAATGAAGATGCAGAATTATCCTTAGCACAACAGCAAATTTTGGTCGATGACAAAGAAGCGCAATTACGTCAATACCAGCAACGCCTTGAGCTCAAAATTGAACAACTGGGCAAAGCCGAGGCCTTAGCCGAACGCGTGCCCACCTTAGAGCAGCAATTAAATGATAGCCAGCGCCGTCAGTTAGAGATCCAATTAGCCCTGTCGAAATCCAATGCCATGCAGCAAACCATTCAAGCCAAGGCCGATGCCCAGCAAGAATCGCTGCAGGATAAAATTGCCAGCTTAGAATCGGCCGAAGTGCGTTTACAAACCCAATTTGAAAACCTCGCAAACCGTATTTTTGAAGAACGTAGCGAAAACTTTAAGCACCAAAATGCCAGCCAACTCGAAGGCGTACTTGGGCCATTAAAACAACAGCTTGAAGGATTCAGACAGCAAATTCGTGAATCCTACACCCACGAACAATCCGAGCGCAGCGCCCTCAAACATCAGCTTGAGCACTTAAGGGAGCTCAACCTTAAGATGAGCCAAGATGCTATCAACCTGACCAAAGCGCTCAAGGGTGATAACAAGCAGCAAGGTAACTGGGGTGAAGTGATCCTCGATCGCGTACTGCAAGAAAGCGGCCTACGTGAAGGCCATGAGTACCATACTCAGCAAGATCTCAAGGATGATAGCGGTAAACGCTTTAAGCCGGATGTGATTGTGCATCTGCCAGAAAATAAGGATGTGGTCATCGATGCTAAGATGTCGTTGGTCAGTTATGAGCGCTACTTCAACAGTGAAGATCCGGCACTGCGCCAACAGGCGATTAACGAGCATGTCATTTCAATTCGCAGTCACATTAAAGGCTTAAGTCAAAAGGATTATCAACATCTACATGGGCTTAAGAGTCTCGATTATGTGTTGATGTTTATTCCTATCGAACCGGCATTTTTACTGGCATTGGAGCATGATCCTAGCCTAGTCAATTTTGCCCTTGAGCAGAATATCATGCTCGTTAGTCCAACGAATTTGTTGGTGGCCCTGCGCACAATTAACAATATTTGGCGCTACGAATATCAAAATCAACACGCACAAACCATTGCAAAACAAGCGGGTCGAATTTACGACAAGTTATGTGGTTATATTGAAGACATGGAAAAACTCGGCCGCGCCTTAGATAATGCGGAGAAAACCTATCACAGTGCAATGAACAAGCTGTCATCGGGCAAAGGCAATCTAGTGCGTCAAGCCCATTTGATGCAACAGCTCGGGGTCGATACCAGCAAACAACTGGATAAAATGCTGCTAGAAAAAGCGCTCAATGAAGCCCAGGACGATAACGACACTCAGGATGACGACGCTGAACTTAATCTGTCGCATACCCGAGATCCTAAGGACACAGAACTCGAGCCTGTCGAGTGCAATGATAGATAACAAGAATTGAACACCCATTAATTACCTCAAATCGATACGGACATGTCGATTGATACCTTGATGCCCGGAGGCAAATGCTCCATGTGCAAAGCAGTTATAAATGTGGTTATATCCAGTGCAATATTGCTCGCAGGCGCATTGAATGCCCCTGCTGCACTTGCGTTAACGTCAACGCAGAAAACCTTTCTTGAGGCTGAAAAAGCCCTGAAGAAGCAAGATTATGCAACCTATAAACCCCTACGGGCAAAACTAGGTAATTATCCGCTCGCGATTTATTTAGATCATGATATCGACATAGGTGCTCTTAATGCCTTACAGGGTTATGCAGCTAAAGCCTTGATTGAAAAATATGAAACCACACCCATGTACAATAGGTTGCGGTCTAAATATTTAAACAATGCTGGTAGCCAAAAACGCTGGAATGATTATCTTGCGATCACCCCAGAAGCGCCTACCGACATCCGCCTGCAGTGTTATTACTATGAGGCGAAACTCGCCAAGGGCGATCTAAAAACGGCTTATGCGGCCGCACAATCACTTTGGGTATTTGGGGGTTCGCGACCAAAGGAATGTGATCCTCTTTTCAACACATGGACCAAAGCGGGCAAACGCACACAAGATGTCGTATGGGCGCGAATGATGCTGAGTTTCGAGGCTGGCGAAACGAGTTTACTGAGTTATTTATCGCAAAAAATCACCACCCATAGTAACGAAGCTAAGCGTTTAGTCGCTGTCTATAAAGATCCCAATAGCCTGCGCCATACCGAAAAGTTTAAAGATAAAAATCCCATTGTCGGTGACATAGTTGCCGCAGGATTAAAACGCCTTGCCCGTAAGGATCTCGACCAAGCCATTAATTTGTATGAACGGTATCAAAAGGCCCATCGTTTTACCCCAGAACAAGCGCAGCAGCTGGATAAATACCTTGTTCGCCGCATTTTAATTGAACAAGATGATAACTATAAAAACTATGTCGACAATGTGCTCACTGAGCTGAAAAATGACGACTTATTTGAGCGCCGTTTAAGATGGGCTATCCGCGATCACGACATGCGCAGTATTGCCCGTTACTTGAACCTACTCCAACCAGAAACCTTGGCAAAGGAACGTTGGCAATACTGGCTTTATCGCACCAATGCCAAAGAAGCGCCTGAAAGCGCCATAAAAGCGCTCGCGACAATCAGTAATGAACGTAATTTTTACGGTTTTGCTGCTGCGCAGTTCTTAAATAAACCAGTATCACTCAATCAAAGCCCTGAGCCTGTTGTTGATGCCAGCAGCCAAAAGTTAACAGATGATCTGGGTTTTGTGCGCGTGCAAGAGCTGATGGCGCTGGACCGTTATTTCGATGCTCGCTATGAATGGATGTCACTACTAAAACGCAGTGACAATACGATGCGAGCACGCTATGGACGCTATGCCCATGAACAGGGCTGGTACGATTTTGGGGTTGAAGCCAGTATTCAAGGTAAGTTGTGGGATGATATTCCTCTACGCTTCCCTATGGCACACCAAGCCGGTTTTGAGCACGCCAGCAAAAAGCATAGGGTTAACATCGATGAGATCCGTGCGATTAGCCGCCGCGAAAGTGCATTCTATCTTTATGCGACCTCGGGCGTAGGTGCCCGTGGTCTAATGCAAATTATGCCTGCCACGGCCAAAGCTACCGCCAAAAAACACGGGGCCAGATATAGCGATCCAAAGGATCTCTACAGCGCAGAGCTTAACCTCAATCTTGGTAGCGCTTACTATGCCCAGCTATTGAAAGAGTTTAACCAAAACCGCATCCTCGCCACGGCGGCCTATAACGCGGGTCCCTCTCGCGTGCGTCGCTGGTTATCAAACTCTGATGGCAAACTCGATGCCATGGGCTTTATCGAGGCTATTCCCTTTACTGAAACCCGTGAATATGTTCAAGCCGTCCTCAGCTATCGATTGATTTATGAGGCGCAAAAGCAAAAAGCACAGCCATTATTCAGCGAAGCTGAGCTTAAGTTTGCTTACTAACTCGTGACATGAAAAGGAACTCGATACTCAGCCGCATCGAGTTCCTACTTTTCAGCATACCCTAGGGTAAAGCTCATGCTTTAACCACCAAAAATTCTAAATGTTATTCTCTAAATTCAAATAATTAGCAAAGCGAATAATTATTCAGCAATCACGCCGTTTTATCGAAAACTTGTTTGCACTGAAGGGCGTTAAATGCGAATAATTAGTATTAAAGCATTAAGAATCCCATTACACCCATGATTAACCTTAGTTCGTTAACCCTTAGCTGCGAATACCAACCCTTTGTCAATCCTCATACTTTAGCCATCGACGGCTATGAAGCCTTAGCACGCTTTTACTTGCCTAATGGTGATGCGGTTGCACCTAATATTGTGTTCGAGCAATTGCATGAATCCACAGAAATACTCGCTGCAGTTGAATATCAAGCCAAGGCATTTCAACTCATCCATGCGCCGAGTCAGCAGCGAATTTTTATCAATGTTGATCCCCACGCCGTCGATGGACCACATACCGCCAAGCTCATTCGTTTGCTGTCCCACTATGAACGAGTCACGGTCGAGATCATCGAAAACACCTGCATTAACGATGCTCAGCTGGCCAGTCAATTATTCACTCAATTTAAACAAGCTAAGATACATGTGGCGCTGGATGATATTGGTGCGCCCCACTCCATGCTCAGTGTCGATCTGATGATGAACGTGGATTATCTTAAGTTTGACCGCCATTGGTTAACGCACATAACACACCCCGAGGGAGCCCAATTATTAATTGCATTGGTCAACTTTGCCAAAAAGACCCACAAACAGTGCATTTTAGAAGGCATAGAAACTGAAGCTCACTTAGCCTTTGCGCGGGATATCGGTGTCGACTTTGTCCAAGGCTTTTTGTTTAAATCCTGGTTTATTCGCCCCACCAGCAGCCAAGTACTGTGCCTTACGTAAGATCAGGCTAAAACGGTTTACATTCGCGCCACCAGCCCACTCAAGACCAAACCTAATGCTGTCGAGTAATTGATTTAGCACTAGAAATGCCACTGGATATACGGGCGATGATCCGCCATAGTGATAACGCACATCAGCTTGCAAATGCACCTTAAGCACACTTCCAAATGTATTAGGAGTCGCCCGTGGCACAATCTGGGATCAGCGAATTACTACAACAACTCGAACAAGTATTGCTGGGCAAGCCTAGGCAAATTCGTCTCGCTTTAGCCTGTATTCTCGCCCGTGGGCACCTGTTGATTGAAGACTTACCCGGTATGGGTAAAACCAGTATTTCCCATGGTATAGCCCAAAGCTTAGGTTTGAGCTATCAGCGGATCCAATTCACCAGTGACATGCTGCCTGCCGACATTCTCGGCGTATCGATTTTTGATAAACATCAAGCACAATTTATCTTTCATCCTGGACCAATTTTTAAGCAGATGATTTTGGCCGATGAAATTAATCGCGCCAGCCCTAAGACACAAAGCGCTTTACTCGAAGCGATGGCCGAACAACAAATTTCCGTCGATGGCATCACCCACAGATTGCCCAATCCTTTCTTTGTAATCGCGACTCAAAATCCCACCGATCAATCCGGTACATTTTCGCTACCAGAATCGCAGCTCGACAGGTTTATGATGCGTCTTTCTATTGGTTATCCAAGCCACGATGCTGAACTCGCTATGCTTAAGAGCAATCATAACCACTTAACCTTAGATCAATTGCCCCAATGCCTGACACCGATGGCCTTAATGCAACTGCAAGAGCAGTGCGACAAGGTCAGCGCTTCCGATGCCTTACTCAATTATATTCTGGCCTTAGTGAGTTTTTCCCGTAGCCAAAGTGATAGCGTGGGGTTATCACCCCGTGCCACCAAAGCGCTATTACAAGCGGCTAAGGCATGGGCCTTTTTAGAAGGTCGACATTATTTAGTCCCCGAAGATGTGCAAGCGGTATTTTGTTGTGTAGCGGAGCATAGACTCAGAACCAGTAGCCAATTACAGGGTGAAGCCCTATCTGAGCGAATTCTCGCCAGCGTTAACCCTATTATGTAGCAAGATACTGTAATGAGAAGATATCGCTAAAGTATGCAGTTAACGCATTAAACCAAGGAAATGACTGAGAAGTGAAACGACTGATACTCCCGACTTTCATTCCGACGTTAGTCCCGATTTGGCAACGTTGGTTAGCAAGACGCTTGCCACCGAGTCCCGAAATAACCTTAAGCCATCGCAGCATTTTTATTCTGCCGAGCGGTTTTGGGTTAGTTTGGCTTGGTCTGGTTTTACTTTTATATCTATTCGGCACTAACTATCAAAATAACTTAGTCATTGGCCTCAGCATCTTACTCCTAAGCCTCTTTAATACCTGCATTCTCTACAGTTACAAAAATCTGGCTGGCTTACATTTACGGGCCACGACGCCGCCCGAAGTCTATGCGGGCGAAACCTTAACCTTTCCCGTCCTCATCAGCACGCACCATAGTGGCCATAACATCCAGCTTAACTATCCGCATAATCGCACTTATACGGTGCAGAACCTTGGTACAGATGAACAACAAGCGCTCGTGCCCTTCGAGTATCATCAGCGGGGTCAAGTGTCACCGGGGCGGCTCAAAATTGAATCCTTCTATCCCTTAGGGCTTTGCCGCGCCTGGTCGCATGTGGATTTAGCCATTAGTCACTTAGTTTTTGCCCAGCCGATTGAAGCGCCGCTGCAGCTTGAGTCTGATCATACTCAGTCTGAGCAAGATCCCCTGCTACTGGCGGGTAAACATGTGTCAGGCATCGATGAGTTTAAAGGACTTAAACCCCATGTGCTCGGCGAGTCCCTCAAACAAGTGGCGTGGAAACAGTGGGCGCAGGGTCGAGGCATGCTGACTAAAGAATTCCAGCAGCCCCAAGGTGATCCCGTCTGGTTAAGGCTCAGACCCGATGCCAAACGCCTCGAAACCCAATTGAGTCAGCTAAGCTGGCAAGTCAATAAACTCACGCAACTTGAGCAGTATTTTGGCTTACATCTGCAAAACCCAATGGGAGACGATGTCTTGATCCCGCCCGCGATAGGCAATCACCACAGGATCGCCTGTCAAAAAGCCATTGCCTTATATCCACAATTAGCGCCTTCAACGGCGAAGCCCCCATATCAGTCATCAGTCGCTAATCAGCCACAAAAAACGAATCAAGCTCCCCGCAAGCAGCATCATATCCCTACTTCGAGGGAGCAAGTATGAAGTTAGCGGCCAATAGCACGACACCGCAAATCGGCGACAATATTAGCCGCCAGACACTTTTTTGGTTATTGATCACCAATATTGCGGTATTAAGCCCACTATTTGATAAAACCACGCCTTGGACTTTGGGCATTTGCGCTATCTGTTTGCTGTGGCGTGTGGGGATTTATGTCGGCAAAGTGGCAAAACCACCGCGTTTTTTGGTGACCAGTCTTGCAATCGGCGCCGCAACCACACTGGCACTCGTTTCAAAGGAAATAGGCTTACTCAATGCGCTAGTGAATCTGCTGCTGTTAGGTTATGCCTTAAAATACATTGAAATGCGTAATCAAAGGGATGTGCGCGTTGTCGTCCTCGCGGGCTATTTTATTATCGCGCTGACCTTTATCGACCATCAATCCCTGCTTAATACCGCACACTTGCTCGTGGTGACGTTGATCAATACCTGCGTGCTCGTGACTTTGTATCAAGATAAGCAATCCTTAAAACACACGGCTTGGCAAGGTGGCAAATTTTTACTCCAGAGCCTTCCCCTCGCGCTGCTGTTATTTTTAGTGTTACCGCGTCTTGCACCGCTCTGGTTAGTGCCCAACATGAAAGAAGCGCAAACGGGCTTGTCCGATAGTCTGGCGATTGGTGATATAGGTAAGCTCACCCGTTCGACTGAACTTGCCTTTAGGGCGAGTTTTACCAATGCAACGCCCATTAATGCCGAGTTATATTGGCGCGCCCTCGTGATGGAGCACTATGATGGTGTCACTTGGCGCCAAGACGCGGGGATTAAACAGTTGCAAAAAGATGCGCTGCTGTTTCCTCCCTCACGGCCCAGCCCAGCATTGATGGTCAATAATCCTGATCCCATGAGTGATCCCATCAGTAAAAGTCCTGCTCCGATAAGCAGTGAAGATCAAGAGACCGCATTAAGTAAGCAAGATAAGCATAGTATTCGTTATCAAGTGATTGCTGAGCCGAGCCACCAGCCGTGGTTATTTGGTCTCGATGTGGCCTATAGCCAAGATGATAACGTGGTCAATATGCCCGACTATCGGCTGTTGGCGCTGCGCAATATCGATCAGCGAATGAGTTATCAAGTGGAGTCTTGGCCTAAGGCGAAGATGGACCTCAAGCTATCGGCGCGGCAAAGGCAGATTAACCTCGAACTGCCGAGCCAAAATAATCCACGCACTTTGGCGTTAGCTGAGCAGTTTAAGACTCAGTATCCCGCGCCTAAGCCACGACTATGGGCCATGATGGGCCACTTTAATAGTGAGCCTTTTTTCTACACTCTCACGCCGCCTCCCCTTGGGCCGCAGCAAGTAGATGATTTCTTATTTGAAAACAAAGCCGGTTTTTGCGTGCACTATGCCGCAGCCTTCATTTTTATGGCGCGGGCCACAGGTTTACCCGCACGTATGGTCACAGGCTATCAGGGTGGGGAATATAATCCGCAAGCGGGTTACTACAGTGTGTATCAATATATGGCCCACGCATGGGCTGAGGTTTGGCTCGAAGATAAAGGTTGGGTGCGTTTCGACCCCACCGCTATGGTGGCGCCCGATCGTATCGAGCAAGGTTTCGACGCCCAATTTGATCCCGAGCAGAGTTACCTGCAGGAAAGCCCTTTTAGTAGCTTACGATTTAAATCCATGCCTTGGCTCAATGAGTTAAGACAACGTTTTGCCAGCATAGATTATTACTGGAGCGTGTGGGTACTGGGTTTTAACCAAGAGAAGCAAAATCAAGTGCTCAGTGGCATTTTAGGCGATGTGACTCACACTAAAATCGCGGTCTTTATGGGGCTCTGTATCAGCCTTATCGTGCTCTATATTGCCTACAGTGCGGGCTTATTACATTTTAGAGTTCAAGGCGATCCCATTAGTACTCGTTATCAACAGCTCTGTAATCGTCTCGCACACCATGGCATTAAGCGCAAAGACAGTGATGGACCAAATCAATTTGCGCAGCAGATTATTGAGGAATACCAACACAGTACACCAAAGCTTTGCACGCTGTTCCAAACCTTGACACAAAGTTATGTGGCGCTGAAGTACCAAGATTTACCGGCTAAAGACTATCAAGCGCATTTAACCGCATTTAAAGCGGCGGCGAAGCAACTCAACTGGTTATTGCTCAGAGCCAAAGTGAAAGATAAATTCAATCTAGCCTAGCATTTGTAAACTGAACATTAGCCGGCCAAGTTTCATCAATTCAAGGCTCAGTAAACACCTAAAATTGCGAGTTAACTCCACAGAAGCAGCAATAGTGTTGAATCTTATAAATCAAACACATAGAATTGTTTTACTGTCATCATGCCGAGTTGCACATGCTAAAGTTAATCCAGTCCAATCAGATGGAAGTGCTCTGCGCCCATTTAGCCGCTTACCTGACCCAACCCCTTGCTTTTGCACGTCTACTGAGTAACGAGCATATTCTGGTGCAGAGTCCTGGCATGTCGACTTGGCTGCGCCTCGAAATCGCCAAACAGAATGGAATTGCCGCCGCATTGGAATTCCCGCTGCCATCGAGCTTTACCTGGCAGTTGTGCCATGACTTATTGCCCAATGTGCCCAAGGATAACGCCTTCACTAAGGCGGCAATGACGTGGAAGCTGATGCAACTCTTACCGCGCATGTTGCAAAATGACGCCTTTGGGCCATTGAGACACTATCTAAGTCATCAGCAATCCAGCACAAATGCCGCCGACACGAATGAACAGCACAACACGAGTGATATGACGGCTGACGACATTAAGCTGTACCAACTCTGTGGCCGGATTGCCGATATCTTCGACCAATACTTAGTGTATCGCCCCGATTGGATTTTAGCGTGGGAGCAAAACGAGCAGCCCGACTCACTCACCAAGCCGCTGAATGAAGACCAATGCTGGCAACCCATTTTATGGCGCGCGCTCATTGCCTTTAACCGTGATGAGCTTAATCAAAGCCATTACCACAGGGCCAACCTGCACAGTGACTTAATTGCCGCGCTGAATCATCCCGACACGTCACTCGCCAAATTGCCACAACGCCTATTTGTGTTTGGCATTTCCTCAATGGCGCCGCAAACCCTTGAAGTGCTTTACCATCTGGCAGGCCGTATCGATGTGATCGTGCTGGGTTTAAGTCCGTGTCAGCACTATTGGGGCGACATTGTTGATCCCCGTAATCGGGCTCGCATAGCGGTGCAATATGCGGGTAAACGCCAATTAGCCGAACTGTGGGAAGATAAACTCGAAGTGGGCAATCCGCTGCTTGCCAATAACGGCAAGATGGGCCGTGAATTACTCGATATGCTGCTTGAGCTCCCCGCCGAACACTGCGACTTTGGCGATGATGTGTATTGTGAACCCTGTGACGATCCCAACTCGCCACATAGTCACGCCAGCATGCTCCACGGCGTGCAATACGATATTTTAGAGATGCAAACCTTAGACAGAGTGCTAGGGCCAGATGCCGAGCTGTACCAAAATGTCGAGAACAGACGCCTACTAAAGCGCGACGATGAATCCATTCGAGTCAAGAGTTGTCACAGCCCACTGCGGGAAATCGAAACCCTACACGATCACTTGCTTGAGTTGCTCAGCAATGATATCGACCTGACGCCTAAAGACATAGTGGTGATGATGCCCGATGTCGCCGCCTACGCGCCCTATATCGATGCCGTCTTCTCGGCGAAGCAAGGCCTGCATTACATTCCCTACGCCATTGCCGATCGCGGCGCAGCGCAGGAATCACCGCTCATCAATAGCTTTTTAAATTTACTAGGGATTAATCAGAGTCGCTTCGGTCTGACCGACATTTTGAGCATACTCGAAGTGCCCGCCATTTTGCGCCGTTTCCAACTCGATGACGATGAATTGCAACTGATCCGCCGCTGGTTAGATGAAGCGGGCGTACGCTGGGGTCGCGATGAACAAAGCCGCCTTAAACAAGGTGTGCCAGCGTTTGAGCAAAACTCTTGGGCCTTTGGTATTAAAAGGCTGATTTTAGGTTACGCCTTGAGTGACGATGCGCCGCTCTACCAAGACCATCTTGTCGTCACTGGCATCGAAGGCCAATCGGCGCAGGCGTTAGGTAAGCTACTCAATTTTATTGAAGTGCTCGATGAAACGGCGCAAATACTCGCCCTGCCACAAGTGGGCGCACAGCGTTTAGCGGAATTAACTGAGCTACTGGATGCCTTCTACGACACAGATGAAGACGAGCGCGAACAATTACAGGAAATCCGCGATGCCATTGCCGCCCTAGAGCAAGAATTACTGTCGGCGGGCAAGCCCTTTGATACAAAAACGTTGGATACAAGCCCGTTAGCGCCGCTAGCCCAAGAGAACAAAAGCGGACTGAGCCTCAGTATTGAAGTGCTGCAACAGTGGTTTAATCAACGCTTAACCGAATCTCGGGTCGGCCAGCGTTATCTTGCGGGGAGCGTGAACTTTTGCACCTTGATGCCGATGCGCTCGATTCCTTTTAAGGTCGTGTGTTTACTCGGCATGAACGATGGGGTTTATCCTAGGGTTCAACATCCCGTCGGCTTTGATTTAATGGCGCATTTCGGCGCCCGTAAAGGCGATCGCTCCCGCCGCCTCGATGACAGATATTTGTTTTTAGAAGCCTTATTGTCGGCGCGGGAACAACTGTATATCAGCTATATTGGCCGCAGCGAACGGGATAACTCTGAGCGTATCGCCTCTATGCTCGTCTCTGAACTGATTGAATATTGTCAGCTGTGCTATCTACCTGAAACGCTATTGGCTCAATCGCAAAACGCTTCAAGCCCCATAGACCCAGAGGATGCCGAAAAAGCCCTCTATAACGCAATTGTCAGCCACCAGCCGCTGCAACCCTTTGATCCCAAGTTGTATCAAGCCACAGTAAAAAATGATGACAAAGATGGCTCAAACATAGATGGATCAAGCAGAACCCAAAATAACTCGGGCATAGGCCAAAGTTACAGCCTGCAATGGTGTCCGCCCAATGCGGACGCTGCGGGCACACATGCGGGCCGCTTTATCGGCGTGCAAACTCGCATCATGCTCGAAGCGGATGAACAAGACTCAGTGCCAGATACAGAGGCACAGCCCGCTTCTGTGCACGAACAGCAGCAAAGCAAGCAAGTGGATGTGTCGGCCCTGATCCGTTTCTTTCGAAATCCAGCGCAGTACTTCTTCAACCGTACGTTAAAAGTCGATCTCAGCCTTAATATTCAGGCCGATGATAATGACGAGCCCTTTAGCTTGAATGCCCTAGAGCGCTATATGTTGCAGGCCCAGTTACTCGACGATGCCATAGGCCAAGGCCTAACTGAGCCCGATATTGAACTGATTAAACGCCTCAAAGCCAGTGGCACTTTGCCCATGCAGCCCTTCGATGATTTGCTACTGCGCCAATATCAGCATGATATTAAACCTTTGATTGGCAGAACCTTGTTCCTCAAGGGAGAACAAGCCAGCAGTCACGCCGATATTAAACTCGTGTTTGACTTGCCCATCACGGCGGGTAACTCCCAGCAAGTGTTACTGCAAGGCCGTATTGATGACATAAGTCCTAAGGGATTAGTCAATTACCGCCCTGGTAGCGCCCACGGCCGCGATGTGCTGAGGTTGTACCTTCGCCACCTGTGTTTAATGGCAATGGGCCACACACATGCAAGCTATCTACTCGACATGGGGCACTTCCACGCCTTGGCTCCAATCACTGCTGAGCGCGCCCATGTGTTACTGGCCGATTTGTTGGTGTTGTTTTACCAAGGCCAACAACACCCACTATGTTTTATGCCGCGCACGTCACTGGCCTACGTCAGCTGCGAGGGTGAGCACGATGAGCGTTTGCAGCAAGCGTTACCCGAATGGTTAGATGAGCAGAGTCAATTGGGTGAAGCTGCTTTTGGAGAAGGAAATGAGCCCCATTACCAGCGATTATTCAGCTTCCCGCGGGATTTCTCTGAGGATAGCTTTGGCGCATTAGCCGAGCGTATCTATCGCCCTATGGTGAGTTTATATCTCAAAGACACGCTGGCTCAGCTTGAGGAATTTGCGCTAAACGATGGCATGAGCCAAGGCCCTGCTAATGAACACGCGACTGACACACAAGCTCTCGCACCACATTTGAACCGCAATAGCGCACAGGGAGAGCAAGCATGAGTGAACAAATGCCGTTGAACACGCAAGCCTTACAGTCTGCACCACAAGCGCTTGATCCTCTCACTCTGCCCTTTGGCGGTAGTCGTCTTATTGAGGCCAGCGCTGGCACAGGTAAAACCTACACGATTTCAGGTCTTTACTTACGCTTATTGCTTGGTGATGGCATTCCTGCGCCGCTCACCTGCGAACAAATTCTCGTAGTCACCTTCACCAATGCGGCCACCGAAGAGTTAAGAGATCGTATTCGCCGGCGTATTCAAGTCGCCTTTAAGTGCTTCTTAGGGCTAACGATTGCCGATCCCTTTGTACAGGCGTTGTATGACAACACCCCAGAGAGTGAACGCGCCATTGCCTTGAGACGGTTCGATCTCGCCCTTAAATCCCTCGATGAAGCGGCGATTTTTACCATTCACGGTTTCTGTCAGCGAATTTTATCGGATCTCGCCTTTGAGTCTTCCTTACTGTTCGAATCGGACTTTACCTTGGACGACAGCGAATTTTTGCACCATGCCGTGCGGGATTTTTGGCGTGAGGCCTGTTATCCGCTGCCCGATTACTTAGCGCAAATCATTGCCAAGGAATTTGGCGAGCCCGATGGTTTAGTCAAACAGTTGCGACCGCTCCTTGGCGCCAGTCAAGCAAAGCCTCTGAAACCCGCGCTTAAGTTTGATGCCTTAGCCCTGTCACTACGCCAAAGTTTAGAGCGCTTTAAATTAGCTTGGCCAAGGGGACGCGATGGCTTATTGGCATTGCTACACAGTTTGCCACTCAACGGCACCCGCTTTGGCAAAGCAACGGATAAGTACCCCAAGCTCGCCGCCATGTTCGATGCATTAGATAACTGGCTCGCCTTCGGTCATGGGTTGCCGCCGCTGAAAGAGTTAGAAGCCTTATCGCTGTCTGAGTTAAAACTCAACAAGGGCGGCGTCATCCCAAGTGTGAGCGAAGCACCGCTGATGGATCATATGGAGCAACTCGCCACATTGATTGCCGCCATTAAACCAGCATTTTTATATAGCGCGAAACTCGGCATAAGCGAGCGATTTGCCCAGCAAAAACAACAAAAAAATGTGCTGACCCCAGATGACTTACTCACGACATTAGCGAGCGCGTTAAACGCCAATAATGAAACCTTGCCCAAAGCCGTAGCGACACGTTTCCCCGTCGCGCTTATCGATGAATTCCAAGATACCGATCCGCTGCAATTTGCGATCTTCTCTGGCATCTACCAAGGCCGCTACTCGTTTGAGCAGCAAGGTGTAGATACTACAGAGAACAAGCTCAGCCTGTTGATGATTGGCGATCCTAAGCAAGCCATTTATGCCTTTCGCGGCGCCGATATCCATACCTATATTGAGGCCCGTCATCATACGCAGGCCCACTATCATCTGGATACCAACTACCGCTCAAGCGCAAACATGGTCGCTGGGGTTAACCATCTGTTTAGCCAGCATCACGATCCTTTTATCAGTCAGTCGATCCCCTTTGATAGCGTGAAAACGCCCAGCAGTGCTAAAGGGAAAATCCTCACTGAAAAAACCGCAAACCCCGCCGCCTTAAGATTAAGACTCTTAAGCGAAAGCGCAGAAAACGGCCTCAACAAAACCACCGCCAGACACTTGCTCGCCGAAGATGCAGCAGCGGAGATCACCCGTTTACTGACAGATGCCGCCAATGGCGAATGCAACAGCCCGAAAGGAGCTTTGATCGCTAAAGACATCGCTATCTTAGTGCGGGATCGCAACGAAGCGGCGGTGATGAAAACCGCATTGAGTAAACGCCACATAGGCGCAGTGTTTTTAAGTCGTGACAGTGTGTTCGATACCCTTGAAGCGCAGGAAATGGCGTTAATTTTGCGCTCTCTAGCGAATCCTAAGGATGAACGGGCATTGCGAAGCGCCCTAGCCACGGCATTATTAGGCTACAGCGCCGAGCAAATTCATGCCTTTAACCAAGATGAAGAACACAGACAGCTGTTATTAGAGCAGTTTTTTAACTTGCACCAAGTGTGGCAAAAACGCGGCATCATGCCCGCGCTATTAAGCCTAGCCAATAGCACTAAGCTGATTGACCGTTTACTGCACACCGCCAGTACGCAAACCGATGCACAGGAGCAAGATGCCACCAACGGCGAGCGCCGCCTGACGGATTTTCGCCACCTCGCCGAGCTATTACAGCAAAAAGCCACCGAGCTTGATGGTATTAGCGCCCTGCTCAATTGGTATGAACAGCAACTGATTGATAACACGGGCACCGATGAACAGCAGCTGCGCCTTGAAAGCGAGCAGAATCTAGTGCAGATCGTTACTATCCATAAGAGTAAGGGCCTTGAGTACCCCGTGTGTTTTGTGCCCTTTGTCAGCCTAGCCCGCGACAATCGCCGCCGCCCGACGCCTATGCTGTACCACAGAACCAACGATGCAGGTGAGCAAGAGCTAGTATGGGATATCGAAGGCACGGATGAGGGTTGGGAGCGCGCCAAACAAGAAACCTTGGCCGAAGACTTGCGCCTGTTATATGTGGCGCTCACTCGGCCTGTGTATTTGTGTTACTTGTATATCGCCAATCACAGTCGTCAGCTTAAAAATGGCCTTAAAAGTCAGCTGCATGAAACCGCCATCGGCTATCTACTCGGCATAGGCGACTCAGAATGTGACTTTGCCCGTATCTGCAATGCAGCGCAGCAGCTCGCACAAGATGTGGAAGCCATAAGTATTAATAAGGTGCCCGATGACATAGACGAGCGGCCATTGCCCTCAATCCAAGACGTAGCACAAATACTGAGCGCGAAAACCTTAACCCGCCAATACTGCACGCCGTGGCGAGTCGGCAGTTATTCAGGCCTAGTTAAAAATACCAGCCATGGCAAAGCCGCTCCGGGCGCCGATGATGAAGCATTAGGCACGCTTGAATATATGGCTGCGCAAACACTCTCTATTCCTGATGAGGCAAGCCATGAGCTGCAGGATGGCATGCTCAATCGCTTTAACTTTGAGCGCGGCGCCAATGCCGGTAGCTTTATGCATTTAGTGTTAGAAGAGATTGATTTTACGCAGGCAGAAATCGACTTACCGCTGCAATTGCCTAAAGCCATGCTGCAATACGGTATCGCGCCCGAATGGCAAACAGTATTACATACTTGGTATTTGGATGTACTGCATGCACCGCTCTGCGCGATACCGCACGCCTTAGAGTCGCAAGTCACGGGGCATGTAAGCGCCGTCAAACCTGCTCATCCAGATCTGTGCTTAGCCAAATTATCGCCGCAGAATACCTTAGTCGAAATGGAGTTTTATTTACCCTTAAGCGAACTTAAAGATACTGAGCTCAATGCGCTACTGCAGCAGTTTGGCTATGAGTCGACACTTAAGTTTGATGATCTCAAGGGCATGCTCAAAGGCTTTATCGATTTAACCTTTGAATACCAAGGTCAATATTATATCGCCGACTATAAGTCGAATCATTTAGGCGACAACATCAATGCCTATCATCAGAGCGCGCTGCAAAGCGCAATAACCGATCACAGGTACGATTTGCAGTACATTCTCTATTCATTGGCGCTACACAGGTATTTGAGTTTACGCCTGCCAAGTTATGACTACGACAGCCACATAGGCGGTTGTTATTACTTGTTCTTACGGGGAATGTCGGCTCAATATCCCGGCTATGGTATTTATTACGACAAGCCGCCGAAGGCACTTATTCTCGCGCTAGATTCACTTTTTAATGACAATTTATTTCACAGCAAATTGGCTCGTGCAATCGATACAGGAGTCACGGCATGATGCGCTCAACCCAAGGGCTAAATGCACATTCACTCACAGCGGCGAAATGGATAGACCATGGCGCAATTCAGCTTACAGCGCCGCTGCCAGAGCTGTTAAAACAGTGGGAGCAAGAACGACTGCTCACACCGCTCGATCGGCATTTCGCACTCGAAATAAGTCTCTTACATCCAAGCGACAGCCAACAACCCTTATTTATTTTGCTATGTGCGCTATTAAGCCAGCAATTATCTTCACAGCACAGTTGCCTAGTGCTAGCCCATATTGTGCCACTCAATCCCATGGCCGAACAAAATAGCCATTGTAAAATCACCTTAAGCCTCGAAGCACTCACAGAGACCTTACAAACTTTTGATGCTGTCGGCCAAGCAGGCAGTAACAAACCGCTTATTTTTGATAATGGCAGACTCTATTTACAACGTTATCATCAATTTGAAACCTCAGTCGCCGCCTCATTAATCCGCTTGTCCGGAAGCGTATCTAGGCAATTATCTGAAGAAGCAAGCCACCAAGAGCAACCGCAAATCGCTAAGTTGAGGTCACTGTTAGATCAACTGTTCCCTGCCAATGTGCTCGCGCCCCATGCACTCACTACCAATGTACTAACTAACAGTGAAGACACAGCACCCATTGATTGGCAAAAGGTCGCCACGGCCACAGCGCTGGGTAAAAAACTGTCGGTGATCACTGGCGGCCCAGGGACGGGGAAAACCACCACTGTAACTAAACTTTTGTTATTGCTACAAATGGAATCACAGCAGGAAATCCGTTTAGTCGCGCCAACGGGAAAAGCGGCGGCTCGCTTAAGCGAATCAATCAAAGCCTCAAAAGCGCGTCTGGCGAAGGAACTCAGCGCCCATGCTAATGTTATTGATGAAGCTCGCAATAGAAATAGCCAAGACTTTTTAACGGCACTTGGGCGTATTCCAGAGGAAGCATCAACCTTACACAGACTGCTTGGGGTGATCCCCAATTCGCCGCACTTTCGCCACCATCAAGGTAATCCGCTTAGGCTCGACTTATTGATTGTCGACGAAGCCTCTATGGTCGATTTGCCCATGATGTATAAACTGCTCAGCGCACTGCCTGAGCACGCCAGTTTGATTTTACTCGGCGATCAAGACCAACTCGCCTCGGTTGAGGCGGGTGCTGTGCTCGCCGATATTTGTGCGGGCCTTAAAATACCAGTTGTTCCCAATAACCTTGCGCAAAATAACATAGCGTCAAACAGCCCTGCTCTGTGGCAAATGCGCTATTCCAAAGAACAAGCCCAGCGTCTGAGTGCTTTAACGGGTTTTGAGTTAACGCCCTATACCAGCGACGCCCCTAAACTTGGCGATAGCTTATGTATGCTAATGCACAGCCACAGATTTAAAGGCGATGCGGGGATTGGACTGCTCTCCAGTGCCGTCAATCGCGCAGATCTTCAAGGCATTTTGCAGGTATGGCAACAGGGACCTGCAGAATTGAGCTGGTTAGAACACAGTATGGTCGTAAGCCAAACCCAAGCCAAAGTGAGCGAGCCTGCTAATAATGTGGGACTCAATTCACTTCTGGAGCAAGCCTGCCAGCAATATGGCGCTTATCTCGGTGCCTTGAATAGCCATGCAAGTAATAGTGATTTAAGCAAGCATCCAAGCACAGCAGACATCATTGAACGCTTTAACCAGTACCGTATTCTATGTGCTATGCGCTCGGGCGATTATGGGGTTGAAGGCATCAATCAGTATGTGACTCAAGCACTGGCCAATGCCAAGCTGATTAAACCGCTACAGGAGTTTTATCTGGGTCGGCCAATTATCATCCAAAGCAATGACTATAACTTAGGCCTGTTTAACGGTGATATCGGATTGATTTTGCAGGATGAAGATAAACCCGAACGTTTAATGGCGCACTTCATCAAGGCCGATGGCAGCCTGTTAAAAGTCTTGCCAGCCCGTTTGCCCAGCCATGAAACCTGTTATGCCATGACAGTACACAAAAGCCAAGGCAGCGAATTTAGCCGTGTGGCCTTAGTATTGCCGCCGAGCCCCAGCCTAGCCCAATGGCAACTGCTGACCAAAGAGTTGGTCTACACCGCCATCACCCGCGCTAAAGTCCACTTTACCTGCTTAGGCACCCAGCACGTATTCGAGCGGGCCAGTAGCCAAGCAACCCAACGCGCATCGGGTCTTGCCGACCGCCTTTGGGGGTGAATGAAGCTTTGTGGTCAATGGGGAACACTTTAGGAACTACATTTTAAGATATGACTTTTAGATTTACTCTAACCATGAAACTAAGGATTTAAACATTGATTAAAAAGGACATTATTATACTTAAGGATCTACAAGCCGTTATTGCCTTGTTTGACGCCATAGCACCAGATGCCGCTTTACCTAAACGTTATTATGAAAAAACCCGCTATATCCAGTGGTCAGTATTTAAAGACATGCAGGTATATGCACTCGACTTTGAGCCCTATTTAACGATTAGCCAGCGTTGTAATATGACGTATTTTGGCATACATCAAAGTACGCGACGTTTATACCTAGCACAGTGTAATGATGCTGGACACGCACCGCGCTGGGAAGCGAGACCAGTGACCTTAGCGCAACTGATGGATGTAGAGTTAATGGTAAATTTACATAAAAATCATGCCTATAACTTAGGGCTAAACATCTGTTTTGATCTGAACTACTTACTCTGAGCTTTGGTATTAATGTACAAATTCGGATGACTAAATATCGGCTGTGGGCCAGGCAATATCAGTTGCTAAAATCAATTTGAAATTATCAATGTCACCCGCAACGTTTTTCCGGTACCCGAAGGCACAAGGACAACGGATCTGTTTATGCTCGCTCGAGCCAAGAATTAGCCGTTTTGTTCGCTCAACACTAAGCTGTAGCGAAAGGACGTTTTGGTAAACCCTATACTTTCATAGTATTGCTGTGTGGCAATGCGCTGCATCGATGTAGTGAGTTCGAGTAACTGGCAATTCTCTTGCTTTCCCCTTTCTTTCGCAAAGGCAATCAACTGAGAGCCAACGCCCTGACCCCGCATGTCGGCATCCACCACAATTGCGGTTATACGACAGATACGACTCAAGGCGGGGAAATAATCAAAGAACATCAAGGCCATCACAGCGACAACTTGCATGTCACCCTGCGCATTATGTTGCTCATACACCAGTAATTCATCACTGCGGCACAAAGAATCATGCTGATATTGGCTTAACGTCTGGGCTAAAGCAGCATGGGGCAAAGAATAACCGAGTTGCTCAAGTAATACCTGCACACTATCTGTATCCTGTAAGCGGGCTAACCGAATGTTTTTATTCACCATGAGATACCATGCTGTAATCTGCCTAAAGTCAATGTCACTCGTACTGGGTTGCACAGTTTAGATGACGGTGACGAAGCAATAGTCCAACGACATTGCCATCTCACGCCACAAAAATCAAAATAAACCCGACAAAGGCACTACCCCATATTTGCAATGCGATGTAATGCGTTAAAATTCACCACTTAATAGCCATCAGTCAGCAAAACCTTGCACTCATAGGGGCAAGAAAACTAAGATGACAGCGGCTGTACTATAGGATGATATTCGTATTGCCACAGGCCGATGTCATCCGATTTTGCTCACTTTGAGGAATCACTCACAATGTCTAAGATCAACCTGCTTTTGCTGTGCGGCGGCGGAAGTGCCGAACACGATATTTCACTCATGTCGGCCAATTATTTTGAAACCTCACTGGCAAAATCCGAGCAGTTTTGTGTATTGCGAGTCGAACTGGATAAATTTGGTCAATACCGCACCGCTGCGGGTGATGATTGTGAACTGACCAATAGCCGTGAAATTCGCTTCCGCGATGAGAGCAAAGCCCCATGGCCGGTCGATTACGTCATTCCCTGCATTCATGGCTATCCCGGCGAAACAGGTGACATTCAATCCTATTTTAACCTAATCCAACTGCCCTATTTTGGCTGTGAGTCCGAGGCTAGCAGTAACTGCTTTAATAAGATCACCGCTAAAATGTGGTTCTCGGCCTTAGGTATTCCGAATACTCCGTATATTTTTCTAAACCAATTCGATGATGCAGCAATAGAGCAAACCCAAGCCGCATTAGCACTATGGGGATCCATCTTCGTCAAAGCGGCCTCACAGGGTTCCTCTGTTGGTTGTTATAAAGTCGATGACAGCGATAAAGTCGCTGGCGTGCTTAAAGATGCTTTCGGCTATGCGCCCTATGTTATCGTTGAAAAAACCATTAAAGCCCGTGAGTTAGAAGTCGCAGTATACGAGTACAACGGTGAAGTGGTGGCGACAGTACCAGGTGAAATCATCTGTGATACCAACACCTTCTACACCTTCGATGAGAAATACGCCAAAAACAGTAAAGCACGCACCGATGTGGTGGCACAGCATGTGTCAGCTGAGATCAGTGAACAAATCCGCGCCTATGCAATCAAGGCTTTTAAAGGTATGAAATTGCGTCACCTGTCGCGCATCGACTTTTTCTTAACCGCGGACAATGAAATTTTACTAAATGAAATCAATACCTTCCCAGGTTCCACGCCGATTTCTATGTTCCCCAAAATGCTGCAGAATCACGGTCATGACTTTACTGAATACTTGAGTCTAGTGATTAACAGCCAGATAACCGCTAAATCTTAGCGCTCGCCACCTGACTCAATGTGAACGCAGAGACTCAGTACAGCACCTGTTTCCAGTAATAAAAAGAGCGCCTCGGCGCTCTTTTTATTACATTTCAATGCATTATATCTAAAACTTGAATTCTTACCTTACATCTAAACCCAATATTAAAATCAGACTGTCACTGATTAAGCCGCCCTCACATCTAGGTCAAACATCAAGGTTAAACGTCAAAACCCTTATGTAGCTCAGCTTGCTTTGCCAACAGGGCAAAGAATGCAGCTTTGGGCATAGGCTTATAAAATAAATAGCCTTGAATTTCTTGAATATGATTTGCCATTACAAATTTTAGCTGGGACTCAGTTTCTACCCCTTCTGCCGTCACAGTTAAATCTAACGCATGGCTTAAACGCACTATGGCCTCCACCAACGCTTCGTGACGTTTGCCTTCATCTAATCTGTCGATAAAGCTCTTATCGATTTTAATTTGATCGATAGGGAAATTAGCTAAATAAGATAGAGATGAGTAACCCGTCCCAAAGTCATCCAAGGAAATTTTAATCCCTTTAACTCGCAAACCATTAAGTACATCAATAAGATACGTATGCTGCTTCATCAGCAAAGATTCAGTGATCTCAAGGGTTAATCTGTCATAGGGGAAATCTGTCACCTCAAGTTGCTCGGTAATCGCAGCAAAGGACTCCACAAAGGCATCTTGTAGTTCATGGGACCAAAACTCAAAGGTCGAGACATTCACCGATAAATTAATGGGCCAATTTCGCTCATGCATCTCTAAAATAGTCTGCATAGCACCAAGGCGAACATCTCGACCAATATCAACAATTAAACCACTGTTCTCAGCGATGGGAATAAATTCATCGGGTGGAATAAACGTTCCCTCATGCTGCCAGCGCAGCAGCACTTCAGCACGGACAATCAGTCCAGTGGTCGCATTGACTATGGGTTGGTAATAAAGCTCGAAGGTATGCTGATCTAATGCCTGCTTAAGCTGATTATGAAGGCTAGCAACACGCTCGGCATTTAGCTGCATTTGTTCAGTAAAAAAATGATATCGGTTGCGACCATTTGCCTTAGAAATATACATGGCCTGATCGGCACAATTTAACAACTGTTCAAGATCGAGGGCATCTTCAGGAAAACGTGCAATCCCTATACTTACCGAGCTATAAACGCCTTTTCCATCGGCTAGCACATAATGTTTTGCCACATTTTTGTTAATTGTATCAGCAATTTGTGCCAACTCTTTCTGGTTAACAACCCCAGGTAATAGCAAGGCAAACTCATCCCCTCCTAAGCGTGCAAACACCATAGTGTCATCGACACACTCGCTGATCTGTTTAACCACTTGCACTAACAGTGCATCACCTTTGTCATGGCCATGGGTGTCGTTGACTTGCTTAAAGTTATCTAAATCCATCAACATAAAACTAAAGCCGGGTGTCAAACTATCGGAGGTAATTAACGCTTGGATCTGCTTGAATAACGCATTGCGGTTAGCAAGTCCGGTAAGAGAGTCATTATTGGCCTGATACTTAATCAGCTGCGCCGCTTTCTTACGTTCACTAATGTCTGAAAATAGCCATGCAAAACAGGGTTGCTGACCATTGGACTCTCGGAAGGTTGTGACGATAAGGTCAAGATAAAACTCCTCGCCATTTCCCCTAAGACCCACCAACTCACCCTGCCACATTCTGTCCTGAGCTAAATGCTCAAATAACCCCACTAATTCATTAGATTGGGATGATGCTAAAAAAATCTTAGGATGAAAATTAGCGATATCAGTATCTTGAGGGATAACTATATGTCTGAACGCAGGATTAGCATAGAGAACTGCATCGTCAGAATTGGAAATAACCAGAGCAAGGGGTAGTCGGTCAAAAATTTTCACAGCTAAATGCTGAAATTCCATTGCACGACTGCGTTCAATGGCTAAACTCGCCAGTCTTGCCGCCTCTGAAATGAGTTCTAAATCCTGCTCTGTCGGTGACTTTATCGTATCATAATACATGGCAAATGTGCCTAGCACTTTACCATGAGTATCTTTGATAGGTTCTGACCAGCAAGATTTAAGACCTGCACGCAATGGCAGTTCTTTATAATTAACCCAGTAAGGATGTTGGGCGATATCTTCAACGATGACACGCTGCGCATAATAGGCTGCCGTGCCACAAGAACCCACGTTGGGGCCAATTTCGACACCATTAATGGCTTGATTGTAACTGTTGGGTAAATTGGGGGCCGCACCTAATAACAAACGTTTACCGTCAACACTGAGCAGTAACACAGACCCTCTGGTTCCTACTTTTTGAGCTTCGATTTTTAAGACTAAGGCGTGCAAGATTTCATGTAGCGGTGCGCCATTGAGCAGCATAGAAAGAATACTGCTATAACAAGCTATGCTGACATTGTGGGCGAGTTTAACGTCTGCATGATCGAGCAGATCTGGAAGGTTAACGCCGTACGCCATAATTTCCTTAAGAGCAAAGTTGCAATATAAATACTGATTAACAATGTTAAATATTTATAACTTATAAGAAATTCTAGGCACTAATGTTAATTAAGTAAACCCTTTACCTGCGAGGTAAAAGGTTTACTTTAGTCTAAAAAGCAATGCTTTATTCTTGAATACGTTCAAGTTTGGCAAGGTAAAAGCCATCAAAGCCGCTATCGGCTGGGCTGATACTTTCATCCTCAATCAGGCGAAAGTTGGGGTTCTCGGCTAAAAACGCATCCACTTGACCGCGGTTCTCGCAAGGGAAGATAGAACAAGTCGCATAGACGACTATGCCACCGACTTTGACCATGCGGCTATAACTGTTCAAAATGTGTTTTTGCAGTTCCATTAACACGGGTAAACGCTCTACGGTATCACGCCATTTTGCATCGGGATTACGCTTTAATACACCCAAACCAGAGCAAGGCACATCAAGCAATACTCTATCGGCACTGAGCTTTAAGCGTTTAATGGTTTTACTGCTGGCGATAACACGGGTTTCGACATTGTGTGCCCCATTACGACGGGCACGCTCTTTGAGTTTGTCGAGTTTCCATTGCTCCACATCCATGGCCAACAAGCGTCCTTTACCCTGCATTTGCGCAGCTATGTGTAAGGTTTTACCGCCCGCACCCGCGCAAGCATCAATAACTTTCATGCCTGGCTTAGCATCAAGCGCCGCAGCTACGCGCTGAGAGCCCGCATCCTGCTGCTCGAATAAGCCATCTTTAAAGCTTTGGGTACGGAACAAGGCTGAATCGGAGGTCACTTCAAGGGCTGAATCGACCCCATCAACACAGAGCGTGCTCACAAACTCGGCGGCAAGCTTAGCGGCCAGTTCATCACGATTCACCTTAAGGCCGTTAGCGCGTAAAAAACGTTTCGGCGCAGTACTTAACGCGGCGCGCTCTTTTTCCCAAGACTCACCTAGTTGCTCACGGCCCATAACATCGAGCCACTCAGGGCAACCGTCCCACAATACAGGCTTAGTTTTCGCTTGCTCGATACGCTCAGCTAAACGCACCTCATCAACTTGCAGCGAATATTGCATTTTAGGCAATTCAAGCCCATGGAATAAATGCCAAGCATTAAGCAATTTAGAGCCAAAACGCTCCATCTCATCTGGGCTGATTTCCGCCAGATAACAATATAAATTTAAACGACGTAGGATATCACCCGTCGTTAATGCGATACGCGCCTGCTCGGCGGGTACTAATTGCAACCCAGAAAAATGCTGAGAATAGGCCCGATCTAAGGGTTTTCCTTGGCTCAGCACCATAGTTAAGATACTGATCACTAATTCGTTCGAGCTGGCAGAAAGCGGAGAATTCAACATTTAAAAGGTCACCATGAATGATAAAACCGGAGGATCATAGGAGGTCAGGCCCTAATACGCAAGCGCGCTGGCGCCGAGTTAAGGTTAAAGCCATAAAAAAAGCGATCCTAAGATCGCTTTTTTGCCACAGTCAGTTTAATCCATTACATTTTTGAGCCTTTAGCCCCGTAGAACAGGATAAACCCATAACAAATCACGGGCAGAATAAAGGCGAGCTGAACGCCAAGATTATCCGCTAACATGCCCTGGAATAAAGGCAAAATCGCGCCGCCCACAATCGCCAAACACAGAATGCCACTGCCCTGTGAAGTGTGTGGACCTAAATCACGAAGCGCTAAGCTGAAGATCGTTGGGAACATAATCGAGTTAAATAACCCCACCCCAAGGATTGCCCACATAGCAATGCTGCCACTGGTTGTCATCGCTGCAACCACAAGTAGCGCCGCCATAAAAGCATTAAATGCAAGTACTGAGCCTGCTGGTACTTTTTGCATCACCACAGAGCCAATGAAACGTCCCACCATAGCGCCGCCCCAATAATAGGCGATGTAATGGGCGGCTTCAGCTTCTGGCATACCCGCTATATGGCTTTCACCTAAGAAGCTAACTAAAAAGCTACCGATAGACACTTCTGCGCCGACATACACGAAAATACCCACAGCGCCGAGCACTAAGTGCTTACTTTGTAAGGCACTGGTTTTGCCTAGATGGGTCTGAACTTCACCTTGAACACTTTCATCATGCTCACGGATCACAGGTAAATCTAACTTCGCAAAAATCAGCGCTAAAATTGCCAAGGCGCCAGAAAGTAACAGGTATGGCAGTTTAACCACTTCTGCTTCAGCGCTCGCTTGGGCTAAATCGCCTGATACTGAACTGGCGACAGAAAGAATTAACATAGCACCAAAAAACGGCGCAACCGTTGTGCCTAAGGCGTTGAACGCTTGCGTTAAATTCAAACGACTCGACGCAGTTTCGCGACTGCCTAAGGCATTGACATAAGGATTGGCTGCCACTTGCAGGATTGTGATGCCTGATGCCAAAACAAATAATGCACCGAGGAACAAGTTGTAAGTAGCGAGGGCCGCCGCAGGATAAAACAGCGCACAACCAATACTTGCAATCACGAGACCTGTAACAATTCCCTTTTGATAACCCAGCTTTTTCACTAAGTTACCCGCAGGGATTGAGACTAGAAAATAAGCACCGAAGAAACAAAACTGGATCAACATGGCTTGAGTATAATTCAGTGAAAACACCGCTTTAAGATGCGGGATCAGAATATCGTTCAAGCAGGTGATAAAACCCCACATAAAAAACAGTGAAGTCAATGAGATCAAGGCAAAACGATAACTGCCCGACCCATTTTCGCCAGTGCTGCTCATGTAGCTACCGGTATTAATTGATGACGCCATAGTTATTCTCTCTGTATGTTTTTATTATCAGGAACTAATTAAGGTTACATTCCCCATGGTGCCCGTGGGCGGGTTTATATCGAACTGTGAGCTTGGGATCCCGTATCTATAACACTTCAACCGAATAAAAATGAATCATTTTCACTTTAACATTGCATAAAAGCTGGTAAATGCCGAAAACTTCAGCTGATTGTGTTCTATTTGTGCGGGTTTAAGGCCGTGTCCCGTCAATATTTCACTAAATTTAAACTGTGATAAATCCAACTCAACATCGGTATCGCCTAAGTTGAATCCGACGAATATTTTGAGCTCACCTAAGGTGCGGATAAAGGCCAAGATGGGCTCGTTGGTATCCACAAATTGAATATCGCCTTCAACCAGCACTGGGTGTAATTTACGCCAAGCAAGAAAACGTCGATAACCGTTAAGCATGGAATCTGCATCTGATTCTTGTACATCCACAGCTAACGCTTGATGCTCAGGGGCGATCGGCAACCAAGGCGAAACCTCACTAAAACCGCTAAAATCGGCGCCTTGCTGCCACGGCATTGGCGTACGGCAACCATCACGGCCTTTAAACATAGGCCAGAAGGTTTTGCCAAAGGGATCTTGCAACTCATGGTATTCAATCGGCGCTTCGGTTAAACCGAGTTCTTCACCTTGATAACTACACACACTACCGCGCAGTGAACTTAGCATGGCATTGAGCATTTTGACCATGTCTGAATTCTGTTTGCCCTGCCCCCAACGGCTCGCCACGCGCTGCACATCATGATTACCGATAGCCCAACAAGGCCAGCCATCACCTATGCTCGCTTCTAACGCTTCTACAGTTTGGCGAATATAACTTGCGCTGTAATCATCAGTCAGCAGCTCAAAACTGTATGCCATATGCAGGCGATCTTCGCCCTTAGTGTAGGCTGCCATTACAGCCAAAGAATCTTCGGCAGAGACTTCGCCTAAGGTCACCGCTCCTGGATAGCGATTGATGAGCTTTCGTAAATCTTCGATAAACGCAATGGTTTGCGGACGGTCATTATTGTAGTAATGATATTGATAGGCGTAAGGGTTATCTTCACTGAAACCTCGGCCCTGACGTTTATCCTTAGGCTTTGCCGGATTATCCCTGAGCTGTTCATCGTGATAACAGAAGGTAATGGCATCTAAGCGGAAGCCATCTACCCCCTTTTTAAGCCAAAATTCAACGTTATCCAGCACAGCTTGGCGCACTTCGGGATGATGGAAATTAATATCGGGCTGACTACGCAGGAAGTTATGTAAATAGTATTGCTGTCTGCGCGGTTCCCACTCCCAAGCACAACCGCCAAAAATCGCGAGCCAGTTGTTAGGCGCTGTACCGTCTTTCTTAGGATCTGCCCATACATACCAATCCGCCTTGGGATTCGAACGGTTTTCGCGGCTCTCGATAAACCACGCATGTTGGTCCGAGGTATGACTTAATACTTGATCAATAATGACCTTAATACCTAAACCGTGGGCTTTTTCAATCAATTCATCGAAATCATGCATAGTGCCAAAAAGAGAGTCAACTTCGCGGTAATCACTGATGTCGTAGCCAAAATCTGCCATAGGAGATTTAAAGAAAGGTGAAATCCAGATGGCGTCGACATTGAGACTCGCAATGTAATCCAGCTTTATGATAATGCCGCGTAAATCCCCGACGCCGTCACCATTGGTATCTAAAAGGCTACGCGGATAAATTTGGTAAATCACAGCACCACGCCACCACGTTAACTCACTCATTGTTGCCCCTTTATCATTATTCTACAGCGAACTTTCCCTAACACACTCAAGCAAACAGTTATCGTTTTGTTACTGCAGAGTAAAGTCATCGCGGCTTATTTTGTGTTACCGAGCATACGTGAAGAGGGAAATAAGGTTCAATACACCTGCATACGTATGCAGAAGATGCAGCCAATAGTCACATGGCATCACAATGGAATTTACTTTTTATTAACAGTCACTTGATTACAAAATAAAATCATTTTATTCCCTGAGTTCACCCTCTATCACAGTCTATTCTTAACTCTGCTAGGTATTGAATACGTATGCACTCTGTTGTTCAGCTAAGAAACTCGGGAGTAGTATCTTCACCGTTGCATAACAATTTGGTCATAAACGCAGCACTTATGCAGTCAATTAAGCGCCCATATACCAAAAAAAGGCCGCAAAAATAACGCGGTGATAACGATAAAACGCTCTACAAAGCGATAAAGCGACTCCAAGGGGAAGAGAGATATGATGCGATTTAAACCCAGTTTGCTAACCTTAGCGCTCATCGCCGCAGGTGCCAGTATGCACTCCTATGCGGCAGATGAAGTGACCACAGATAAGGAAGCAAAAGCAAAAGAAGCTGCTATTGAGGTTATTGAAGTTAAAGGCTTTAGAACCAGTGTCATCAAATCACTAAATGATAAACGCTTTGGAGATACCGTCTCTGAATCGATTTCAGCAGATGATCTTGGCGCCCTTCCCGATCAGTCAATCGCTGATGCACTGACTCGCTTACCAGGCGTGACTGCAGTGCGCACTGGTGGACAAGCAAGCGGCCTCAATATTCGAGGTCTTGATGGTGATTTCGTCTTTGCAACGCTTAATGGACACGAACAAGTGACAACGGGCGGTAAACGCGCGATTGAGTTTGACCAATATCCATCCGAATTAATTAGTCAAGCCGCCGTCTATAAAACACCAAAAGCCTCGCTGATTGAAGGTGGTGTCGCCGGTACGGTAGAATTAAAAACCGCAGATCCCTTAAAAAGCGACAAAGACCAATCATTTAATATCAATGCTCGCGGCAGTTTTAATGACAGAGCGGATGAGATTTCCGATGCCGATCAATATGGCAACCGTCTTAGCTTTGCCTATCAAGGCAAATTCCTTGAAGATACACTCGGTGTGGCGCTAGGCTATGCCCATTTGTACCAACCTTATGTTGCCAGTCAATTCATTGGTTTACGTTTCAACGACGATAAAAAAGATGTCAATGGCGACGGTGCTGCCGAATCAATCAGTGAAGGTTTTGAGTTACAGCAAAAAGGCGGTGATGATACACGTGATGGTTATATGGCGGCTATCCATTGGCAACCAACAGACAATCTCAGTATAAAAAGTGATTTATTCCATTCAAAATTCACTTCCGAAAACTTTGCCCGAGGCTTTCGCGTTAAGTCATTAAAAAACGGTACTATTAGTGATGCGGTTGTCGAAAATGGTTCTATGACAGGCGGAACGGTATCAACTGATGGTACTGATAACTTTGCCGTTTTTGTTATCAATGATAACGACTCAAAATATTCAGAACTGACATCAGGCTCAGTCAATATTGAGTGGAACAATGGCGGCGCATTAACTGTCGCAGGTGATGTGAGCTATTCAAAAGCCGATGGTGAGTTCGTCAACGGCGGCACTCGTGCAGTTTTATATGATGATATAGGTAATGAAGTACGCTCAGCCGAATCAATTAATTATCAACTACATGGTTTAAGCCCAGCCGATGTCAGTTTTTCAAACGACTATACCAATACCGCGACCTTGGGTTTAAAAGAAGTGGGTATGTGGCCATACGATCAACAAAATGATCTTGTCGCCTACAAGTTAGACTTTAACTATGCATTAGATTCTGGTTTCTTAACTTCAATTGATTTTGGTCTGCGCTACTCAGAACGTGAGTTTAATGCGCAACGTTCACAAGCCGGTTATGGTTTTGAATTTGGTAAAAACCCAACTAACCAGCCGGTGCTTCAAATGAACACTGACATGACAAATGTCGTCAACTTTGGCGGTGAATTATCAGGCTACCCTAACTTCCTTTCCGTTGATTTCAACAAAGCCATTGAGCTGGTTAACGCGCAGTTAGCGGCAACAGGACAATCCCCTTTCACCCCGACAGCAAATTGGTCTAATAACTGGACCATGATCCAAAGCGGTTCGGTCAATGAAGATGTATTAGCTGGCTATGTCCAAGGTAATCTCGAGTTTGACTTAGGCGATATGAAAGTCACGGGTAACGTGGGCGTGCGTGTTGTTCAAACAGATCAAAGCAGTAAAGGTCTACAACAAGTTGGCTATGGTCTAGGTGAAGCGATTACTGATGAACTTGGCGTGATCAGTACCGATTATATCCGTAACGAGATAGGTAAAACCTATACCGATTATTTACCGTCACTCAACTTAACTTTCCACCTCACTGAAAATGATCAACTGCGCTTTGCTGCAGCCTCTGTGATGTCACGTCCTCCAATCGACAAGCTAAAGTCAGGCATGGGATCTTGGTATGACGATTCTGCTACTCCGGGATACAAAAAGTACAATGCTTGGGGTAACACCAGTCCTCTACTCGATCCGTTCTATGCCGATCAATACGACTTATCTTACGAGCACTATTTTGAAGATTCTGAAGGTGCGGTTGTCGTAGCCTTGTTCTACAAAGATATTAAATCCTTTATCAACAATTTTACAATCCAACCATTTGATTTTGAAGGTAATGGATTTATCGTCCCCGATACTATTATCGATAATGGTGTTGAATTCCCAGTAGTAAAAGATGAAGGTCAATATCAAACTGCAATCAACAACGACAATGGCGGCTACATTCGTGGTGTTGAGTTAGGTTATACCCAAGTCTTTGATTTCCTACCATCGCCACTCAGCGGTCTTGGCTTCACTGGCAGCTACTCGTATTCAGACAGTGAAGTGGAATTTACCACAGATTTAAGTGGTTCAAACTTAACCATTCCATTACCAGGTTTATCAGAAAGCGTACTCAACACCACCTTGTTCTATACTCTGGACGGTTTCGATACTCGCGTCAGCATGAGATATCGTAGCAGCTATGTTTCAGAACAAGTGGCAGTTGAATCACAACTTGCTTTCTTCGATGCCGAAACGATTGTGGATTATCAAGCTTCATACGCTCTGGAAAATGGACTTAAGTTCTTATTCCAAATTAATAACTTAACTGATGAACCGAACAAAACCTATTTTGGTGAAGAACATCAGACAGGAACAATCCAATACTTCGGTAGACAGTACTTCCTAGGGTTAAGTTACTCTTTATAAACTACCCCAAATAAAGCCTGCTTCAATTAAGAAGCAGGCTTTTGCTTACGTAGATTTCAGCATTTCTAACATTCATCATGCCAGCACGTTTTACTTATTTCTCTTTAAAAGGCTTACATTATGATCCGTCAAAACCTAATGATTGCGCTTTATTTATGCTTGGTTTGCTCTTCATTTAATACGGCCTATGCAAACACCTTTGAGCCAGATATATCGACGGACGTTAAGCTTGAACCCGCTTTTTGGTGGGGGGGAATGCAGAATCCTGAGTTACAGCTGATGCTGTATAGCCGCGAACTTCCAAGCTTACCGCAGCAGATTAAGGTTGATATACAAGGAAAAGGCATCACACTTAAAAGCCTTGAGCACACTGATAACCCTCACTATCTGTTTATCAATTTAGATCTGAGCCAAGCTGCGCCGCAAACCTTTGAGCTAATAATTTCCAACACTGACTCGGCTTCAAAAGCCGACACGCCTCTTTATCGCCTGCCCTATACGTTGCAAGGGCGTGCTAAGGGCAGCCGTGAGCGCCAAGGATTTAGCAATAAGGATGTGATTTACCTTATCACGCCGGACCGATTCGCCAATGGCGACACGAGTAATGACAATCAAGCCGATATGTTAGAGCAAGTCGCAGCTAACTCTCCCAGTAATCTCAACTATCCCGATGCTCGCCATGGCGGCGATATAGCAGGGATCAGCCAGCACTTAGCATATCTGGCAAAACTTGGCGTGACTCAGTTATGGATCAATCCGCTGCTTGAGAATAATCAAGCCCAGTATTCATACCACGGTTACTCAATTACCAATTTATACCGCGTCGATCCCCGCTTTGGCAGCAACGAAGATTATAAAGCCTTAGTCGCTAAGGCTAACAAGCTTGGCCTAGGGGTGATTAAAGATGTTGTGGTGAATCATATCGGCTCTAACCATTGGTGGCTCAACGATTTACCTAGCCAAGACTGGCTCAATGACGCCACAAAAACGCAGCTACATAATCGCGAATCCAAGCCTAATTTGACTCAGTCTGCCGATACTAAATCCAGCGCTATCACATCCAGCGTTACCAGCCCCCGTTTCACCAGCCATAGGCGCACGACAGTGCAAGATCCCTACGCGGCGGCGCAAGATCATATTGATTTTGTCGACGGCTGGTTTACCGACACTATGCCAGATCTGAATCAAAGCAATCCAAAACTGGCAACCTATCTTATCCAAAACAGTATTTGGTGGGTCGAGTACGCAGGACTTTCGGGGATACGTGAAGATACTTACTCCTACGCCGACAAAGGGTTTCTCGCTAAATGGTCTAAGGCCGTAATGGCTGAGTACCCAAATTTTAATATTGTTGGCGAAGAATGGACCGCAAACCCCATCACAGTGTCCTATTGGCAAAAGGGCAAAATCAATGCCGATGGCTATACCTCAGATCTACCCAGTTTGATGGACTTCCCGCTATATGAAAAATTGATTGCCAGCCTTAATGAGCCAGAAAGCTGGGATACGGGTTTTATCAAGCTTTACGAGATGTTAGCCAACGATCTTGTGTATGCAGAACCTAGTAAGCTAGTGCTATTTGAAGGCAATCACGACACCAATCGTATCTTCAGTTTAGTGAAAGAAAATATAGACTTATACAAGATGGCCCTCACCTATGTGTTGACCGCCAAACGCATTCCGCAGCTGTTCTACGGTACAGAAGTGTTAATGACCAGCCCAACCGAGGGCCGTCACGATGGCGTTGTACGCAGTGATTTTCCCGGCGGGTTTGCCAACAGTGCCACGAATGCCTTTACCGGCCAAGGACTGAGTGAACCTCAACGACAAGCACAGCAATTTGTCCGTACCCTACTGAATTACCGTAAACAATCCCTTGCGCTGCAATCGGGCGATTTACTGCACTTTGTGCCGCAGGATGGTATCTATGTGCAATTTCGTTGCTTATTACATGTGCCATTATCAGCTGAACAGAAAGCCGAAGCGCTTAAGTCACTAACTCAACACAATTCTCAAGCCCAACACAATGCCTGCACTCAACCCTCGGCCGATAAAGTCATGGTGATTTATAATAAAAATGACAAAGCAGTCACGCTAGATGTAAACCGCTTTGCCAGTGTACTTGGCGATAACCGCGCCGCTACAGATATCATCAGTGGCAACACAGTTTCACTTAATCAAGCGCTAGCATTGCCCCACGCAGGTGTCACTATCCTTGAGCTTAAAGCCAGACCGCAGCTAAATACTGGCTTACCTAGCCGTCAAACCTCTAATCACATGAGTTACTCAGCTAGCGATTTAACTCCGGCTCAAACAACTCATCCAATCAAAAACTCAACCCTAAAAGGAATTCAGTCTTGAGCTTTTTATCGCCTATCGATTCCAGAGTGACTCAGTGCCCCCAAGCGGCGAAATTTCCCATAGTGGCTTTACTTATAACCCAAGCAGCGAAAGCCCCGCAGCGCCGACAGTCATCACTCAGCTTATGTTTAAACGCTCTATTCAGCGCCTCTTTATTAACTGCCTCGCTTTTTAGCTTCTCGACCAATGCAAATACATCGGCGCAGGCGCTTGATAATGAGTTACTGCCAAAGTCTGAGAGTGAGGTTATGACGCTAAAACCTGTGGTATATCAGATTTTTACTCGCCTTTATGGCAATAAAAATCCAAGCAATAAACCTTGGGGCACGATTGCCGACAATGGCGTCGGCAAGTTTAGTGATATCAATGATATTGCACTCAATAGCATCAAGGACCTAGGCGTTACCCATGTGTGGTACACGGGCGTTCCCCACCATGCATTGATTGGTGATTACAGCGCTATTGGCGTAAGTACTGATGATCCCGATGTGGTCAAAGGACGCGCGGGCTCACCCTACGCAGTCAAAGATTACTACAACGTCAACCCAGATCTGGCGGTCAATCCCGCCAACCGTTTAGCCGAGTTCGAAGCGCTCATTGCCCGTACCCATCACCACGGCTTAAAGGTGATTATCGATATCGTGCCAAACCATGTGGCGCGCCATTATCAATCCGTTAGTAAACCCCACGGCGTGCGTGATTTTGGCGAAGATGATGATACAAGTCTGGAATACGCCAAAAACAACAATTTCTATTATATCCTTGATAAAGTTGATGTTAATAATGGCTCGGAGGGGGCAAAGGGACAAGCACATGCCTTTGAAGTGCCAAGCTTACCCGCAGGACTTAAACCGCTGGGCGGAGAAGCTCACCCCTTAAGTGACGGCAAATTCAACGAATTTCCCGCAAAATGGACTGGCAATGGCTCACGCTTAGCCAAGCCCGATGCCAATGATTGGTACGAGACCGTTAAAATCAATTACGGCGTACGCCCCGATGGCACCTATGACTTCCCTCGCCTGCCAGCCAATTTCGCCACTTTAACGCAGGCGCAGCATTACGCTTTTTGGCAACAACACTTAGCTGAGCTCCCAAGCTCTTGGATTAAATTCAATCAGATTGCGCAGTACTGGCTAGCAAAAGGGGTCGATGGCTTTCGCTATGATATGGCCGAAATGGTACCAGTGGAGTTTTGGAGCTATCTCAACAGCCAGATAAAACACACAAATCCCGATGCCTTTATCTTGGCCGAGGTCTATAACCCCAAGCTGTATCGAGATTATATCCAACTTGGCAAAATGGATTATCTGTACGATAAGGTCGATCTTTACGACACCCTAAAAGCCGTGATGGCGGGTAAAACCAGCACAGCTAATATCGCGGCAGATCAGGAAAAAGTGCAGGATATTGAATCTCACATGCTGCACTTTTTAGAAAACCACGACGAGCAACGTATTGGTAATGCAGCATTTTTAGCATCGCTACACACAAATAAGCCCACGGCAACCCAAGCCGTTAATCCACACTATGCCCTACCCGCTATGGTAGTGTCGGCAACGATAGGCACTTCACCGACGTTAGTGTATTTTGGCCAAGAAGTGGGAGAAGCCGCCATCGACAACCCAGGATTTGGTCATGCATCACGCACCAGTATTTTTGACTATGTAGGCGTCCCTGCGCATCAGCGCTGGATGAACAATGGCAAGTTTGATGGTGGGCAATCAACCGTAAAGGAAGCCACTTTGCGGGCTTATTATCAAAAATTACTGAACCTAAGCACAGGTAAAAATGTACCTGCGCTCTTAGGAGAATATTACTCGCTCGATGCCGCCAACCGCAGCGCACAAACCGCCATAATGGATACTCATAGCAATGCAACGGGTTATGATGACAGCACTTTTGCCTTTGTGCGCTTTGAGGAAAATACGACCAATAAAACGGGCCAAAAACTGATTATTGTGAATAACTTTAATCAAACTCAAGCAAAGCCATTATCCCTTAAGCTACCAAAGCCACTTATCGACCAATGGCAGTTAACGGATGGGACCTATCCACTTAAGGATTTGCTGGAAGACAATAAAGCACAGTTGGTTGTCAAACAAGGGGAAGGACAAGTTCAGATGCAACTTGCACCGCTGTCTTCAGCCATATTCGAGCTGGAAGATTAAACGAGCAAAAAGCCTAGGTGAGCTAAAAAGTGAAATCGACCGATAGCGTCACGCTAAACTGTGACGCTATCTTTTTTTAACCGTTATACTCTCAAACCTTTCTATCTTATTTGATCACCCTTTAAAAATCACAAAGGAAAGCGATGTTACTCGGCATTCACCATGCTGCGATTATTTGCAGCGACTATCAAAAGTCCAAACACTTTTATGTAACCATTCTTGGCCTTACCGTGCTTGCAGAGCATTTCCGTGAGGCACGTAAGTCCTATAAACTTGATTTACAACTGGCCGATAAGAGTCAAATTGAGTTATTTTCATTCGATAATCCACCCAAACGACCAAGCTATCCCGAAGCCTGTGGACTTAGGCATCTCGCCTTTCGCGTAGCATCGATTGAAACCGCCATCGAACATCTTCATAGCCATCACATTACCGTTGAACCCGTCCGCATTGACGAATACACAGGCAGAAAATTCACCTTCTTTAGCGATCCCGACGGCTTACCCTTAGAGTTATATGAGCTATAGCACGAGTGAAATAAGGCATCATCGCAGCAATAAGATGAATAAAGCTTAATTACGCTAAGGGATGGTCAGCATTAGACTCAATAAAACAACGCAGCCGTTTAACCAATAGTTTAAGTAATCGATTGACTAATTTGGCACTGTGATAAGGTCAAAGCCTACCTAGGCTAACCATTGAGGAACTCAAGATGTTTGATAATCCAGCATTATTACTATGGAGTTTAGTCTTTAGCCTCTTTGGTCTTGGCTTTTTCACCTATGGCAAACGCCAAGCGGCCCCCATCCCCCTCGTCGTTGGGATAACCCTGATGCTCTACCCTTATTTTGTCAGCAACCTAATCTTACTCGTCTGCATCGGCATAGCACTCATCGCGCTACCGTATTTTGTGAAGTTGTAACAAGCGATCTTTGTCATAGCTAGATTGAAAAGCTCATATCTATCAGAGCAAAGAGGACTTATGTCTTACTCGACAAAATGACCTTATTCCACTATCTATCACTGGTCATGACTTTACTTGCCAAGCCAATAAGCAACACACCTGATATCCCCTCTAAGGCTCTCGAATAACGCAGGGAATTGGGGCGACTAAATACCCAGCTTCCTGCCGACGCATAAAGGACGTTACACAAGGTCGCTAACAAACTGAAAATAAGACCAAGGGTTAACAGCTGAATTGACGTTGAACCCGCTAACGGGTCAATAAACTGCGGCAAAAAAGAGAGGAAAAATAAAGCGACTTTAGGATTAAGTACACTAACGACAATGCCTTGGAAAACTACGTTGCCGTTTGGTTTGCTATTGTTATCAACCATAATTTTATTATTGCCACGCCACATTGATATTAACGCTTGAATGCCTAAATACACTAGATACGCGGCCCCTAACCACTTCACAATACTAAAAGCCAATGCTGAACTGAGAATGATGGCAGATAATCCCAAGCTAGCAGCAAGCGTATGAACAAAATAACCCACACCTAAACCCATCGCAGCTTTAAGCCCACTGATCATTTTCCCTTTCATTGTGTTAGATACAATGTAGATGACATCGGGTCCAGGGATAAGATTGATAGCAAGGCAAGCAACTGCAAACAGTAATAGTGAATTTAAATCCATTTAATTTTTCTCCTTGTTAAACGCGTAATCTATCGCGCCACTTAAGTGGTGTCCGACGCAATACCGCAGCCTCTGTAAACCACTTTAAAAAAAAATCAAAACGTTAACTACAAGTAAATTGGTAACCAGAACCTGTGCTCAACTTTATATACTTTTTGCTCACGTCTTGATTCAAAGCAAACTTCAATTTGCTCATCCTTAACGATCTTAATTTGCGCTTAATTTTTTATTCACGGCAAATCGTTAAACGGCGCATCGCAAAAATGCCCAATAGTGAAAGTATTAATAAAGATAAGCTGCCACCGCCGCTGTAACCTTGTTTATGTTCTATGGTGGCGACGTGCTCTTCCTTAACCCGAGTTTTAAAACGGGCAAGCTCGTCATCTAAATTGACTATCATGTCGTTCACCGCAAGATCAAAGCCCTCGTAGGATTTCTCTCTTAGGGTTGTCGTCACGCCAACAGCGGTTGAACTCTCAGTTAACTGATTAATACCTGGCGCCCTAAATAACATCTTCTGGCTACGCATATCGAAAACGGCTGTATCAACAAAGGTTTGAATCGCATTTTCATTGCCAGGGATTAAATACATGCCCACAATCGTCCAATAAAGAATGGCGGATTTGTTCTCGTGGCTTTGCATCAATTGATCGTAAGAAACCAATGCCATCACATCAACATCATGCAGGCGAGCAACCTGCTGCAAGGTTTCAAAACCTTTACCATTTTTAAGATAGGTACTTGGGATCACTTCGATACGATCGATATAGTCATATTTAACAAAGGATTTTTTCACCTTATCAAGTAATGCCATCTGAGTTGGGCTATCAATTGCATCGGCTTGCCAATGGGACGAAGGCAAGAAAGCGATGCCGACGGTAATAGGTAAACGCAGCACAGGTAAGGATGGCTGCTGGGCTTGGCGACTCTTCTCATCAGGGTATAAATATTCAACTAAGCTACTTGATACCGCATTTTTCTCCGTAGTATTACCGTTAAAAAATGCACTACAACCACCCAGTGAAAGCATTGCGAATGAGGCTATACCACAGGCTAATACCTTAAGTTTCATTTGTTTCCCTACCGTATCCATACACTTGCTGTTAATGATGAAAACTGAACCTACAACTAATGTAGATTTTGGGTTACCTTATCCATTCATCAGAGTAAAAACAAGCTGTTATGTTCACATATCACAGCATTAATCTTCCTTGATTAGATTTTAAATACAAAAAAGCCGCACTATAAATGCGGCTAGTGAATAGGTACAACCACCTTCAAAAATACAACTTAAGTCAAAAGTTAAGCGTATTTACGCACTTTTTTAAGGGCGATTTGTTGTTTTAGCATGGATAAATGTTCGATAAATACTTTGCCATGCAAATGGTCGATTTCGTGCTGCAACACTATGGCTAAAAACTCATCGGTCTCGATTTCGATAGCCTTGCCAGTTCTGTCTAAGGCTGTCACTTTAACCTTTTCAAAACGTGACACTTTAGCGCGATAACCTGGGATAGACAGACAACCTTCTTCACCGACGAACTCACCTGACTTTTCAACAATCTCAGGATTAATCAGCACTAAAGGCTGGTCGCGACCGTCAGATAAATCGATCACGATAATGGCATCTGTACTGCCGACTTGCGTTGCCGCTAAACCGATACCATCGTCCGTGTGATACATGGTTTCGATTAAATCATCGATAAATCCCTGAACAGCTTCAATATCTTTTACAGGTTGCGCTTTACGTTTAAGGCGCTCATCGGGAATAGTTAGAATATCGAGTACAGCCATGCCAGTTATCTTCTCTCATCGAGTCAAAAAAATTGGCGCTATTATGGACTATTTGACCATTTACACAATATTTAAGCTAAAAACAGTTTAAATATTTTGTTAGTAATCGAGCTAGCCGATAAAAATATCGAGAAGTGCTTAATCCTTTAAATACCAAATACCCTCACATCTTCCGCTAAGCCACGCTTTACCGTTACACTAGCGTGAACTCATCAAGCAAAAGTTTTTGAGCGTGATTCTTTGTGAGTCATACCAATCGTATTAAATATCTGTTCATTCAGCGGGAATTCAACGCGCTTTAGACAAGGCGAAGGCTTGAAGGCATAGTGGTGCTCTGTCGAAAGCCTTAAACGCAGTATAAAGCGTTTTGAAACCCGCCCTTTGGGAGCCTCACAGATATCCCACTCCAGTGTTGCATTGACTTAAAAGAGAATAACCATTTTTGCGTTAATGCGCCTGGGATTTAAATACCTGTGAGGCTTTGAACTGATTAGATATTTAATGTGATTGGTATCAATACCATTAAGCTGAGGGTTAACAATTCAATGGCATCGTTCCCTAAAGACAAATCACCACTGTATCAATACCTTGAACAAGATAAACAGAGTGTAGCGAGAAAACAGCCCCAAGCAGTGGACTTGTCTCCTATGGCGAAAATCTGGCATATCGTCGCCATGATCCCGCAGGGTAAAGTCAGCAGCTATGGCAAAATTGCCGATTATGCAGGATTACCGGGACGAGCGCGTTATGTGTCAAAAGCACTGAAAGCAGCTCCCGAACATTTGTCACTCCCTTGGCATAGGGTACTCAATAGTCAAGGCAAAATATCCTTCGAGAAAAATTCAACCTTCTTTCAAGAACAGATGGAATTATTAAGAATTGAAGGGATAACAGTGAACTGCGGCAAAATTAGTTTGTCTGAATACGAGTGGCGACCGGATCTGGTGACTTTAGTCATGGCAATGCCATTTTAGTTTAATATATTGATCCATAAACTATTTACATCTCTATTTACAGAAACGTCGTCCTCGGCTATAACCTGCTTACAGTCGATCCGATAATTGATTTATGCTCAACTGATTGACCCAGAACTGTGTAAGTAAGCATGCTACTCGACACTTTTTTATCAACCACTACCGACCATTCTGTAGTGATACAAGGTGAAAACCTGCGACCCAAGGAGCATTCTTTGCGTACCATTCCCACATTATTAGTGAGTTTTACCGTCCTCACTCAAAGTATGTTTGCCATGGCAGCGCCAACGCCGCTAACACCGCAGACGGCCGAATACCAAGTCAACTATGGAGACATTGAATTAGGAAAAGCCAAATACACGCTACCCAATGCCGAAGATGGCGTGTTTAAGTATCGTTTTGATAGCGATCTCAGCCTGTTATTGTTAACAGATGTGCGTCACATCTTGAGTGAATTTACTCAAAATGACGCGCAGCTCAGTCCTTTGCGTTACTTACAACAACGCCAAGGTGTCGGGCCTAATTACACGGAGCAAACCGCATTCGCCAAAGCTCAAGGCTTTATTCATACCCGTTACAAAGATGAAAAAGGCAAGTTTCCCTATGATGATAAAATCTTTGATCCTCTTATGGTGCAGTTGCAATTTAGGCTAGATATGATGGCGGGCAAAGAAGTGCTCGACTATAAGATGGTCAAGGATAACGAAGTCGATGAATACAAGTTTCATGTGATCGGTAAAGAACGAATGAACATCGACAGCGGCAGTTATGACACAGTCAAAATTGAAGTCGTGCGTGACAATAAAAAGCGTCAAACCTTCTTCTGGATGGCGCCTGACTTAGCGTATTTGCCCGTGCGTTTAACTCACTTTGAAAAAGGCAGTAAGCAGCTCGATATTAAGTTACTTAAATATCACTTCGATGAAGTGCCGAACCAAGAAACCATACCTGCAGACATTGCAGAGAAACCACTAGTGCCTAAACTGCTCGGCACGACTGAAGGTTAATCGGTAAGGCATTAAGTTAAGATGAATTAACTTAACCCAATGGTACAAAGCCTTCGCATAAAAGTACTGAACTAAAGCCAAACTAATATCGAATAAAACCCAACCAAACTAATATCTAACTGAACTTAGGGCCTACCTCTAAGTTCGGTTTCGGTTAATGTTCATCGCTAATGGTTCATCACTCATCATTGATTGCTAGAAAATATGTTAGATACTGACTCGAACTTTTTAATAAAGTGACCTGAACAAAACAAAATCAACCGTAAATCCGCTTTCCCTCATTATTTAGCTCAACGGCATAGCATCAGAGATCGATTAACAGCTCACCCAATCTAAACAGCTTCCAGTTACCCGGATGCATAACGCGCCACTGTTCATTCTCGGTCAATGGGCGAGTCGCAATCACAGTCACCACATCATGGGCGGTAGTTTCCTTATCAAAATCAATCACCACATCGGTATCGATAAGTTTCGCTTTACCAAACGGCGCGCGGCGAGTGATGTAACATAAGTTATTACTGCAATAGCTCATTAAATGCTCGCCATCGCTCAATATCATGTTGAACACACCTAAGGCACGGATTTGCTCGGCCAACGTTGCGACGTAATGGAAAACTGCCAACATATCTTCAGGTTTAGTACTGCCAAACTTCTGGGCGACTTGTTCCAAAATCCAACAGAAAGCAAGTTCGCTATCGGTATCGCCTACGGGTTGATAGCGCGAGACATGAAACTTGGGCAGATAGTCTGTCAATTGACCATTATGGGCATAGGTCCAATAACGTCCCCATAATTCGCGGGTAAAAGGATGAGTATTCTCTAAAGACACACAGCCGCGATTCGCCTGACGAATGTGGCTTATCACCACTTCACTTTTAATCGGGTAGGATTTGATCAATTTTGCAATATGCGATTCGCTACTCGGGCAAGCATCTTTAAAAGTACGGCTGCCTTTCCCCTCGTAAAAAGTAATACCCCAGCCGTCCACGTGGGGACCGGTTACACCACCACGTTGTGCTAATCCCGTAAAACTAAACACAATATCGGTCGGCACATTGGCGCTCATCGCCAGTAACTCGCACATATTTCTCGCCTATCATCAATCAAAAAAACTACTTGTTGGCATTGTAACTAGTTGATGACATTTGTGGAATGATCAAAGCTGACAAATAATTTAAACAATTGTTTGAAAAATACTTGTATTAAAATTCTCTTAGGTTTAACTTTTATGCGACACAGGTCTGACCACAAACTATAATTGTGATCGCAATCAATAAAACACTCTATGACCTGTGGTTGGCACTCGGTCATATTTAAGGAGAATTACAGTGACTACCCTACTTTGGATCATCGCCATGATCTTAGTGCTAGGAGCCCTAGCTTACCTTCGGGTATCTTTGCTCACTGCCACTATTACAGCCGCTGTTGTGATGACAGCAGGATGGACACTCGATGTTGTCGGCCCTATCTCTTGGATCGTTTTCCTCGTGATCGCGCTGCCGTTAAATATCAGTGCATTTAGACAAAATGTGATCAGTCGTCCACTGATGAAGGTATATCGCGGCATAATGCCCGAAATGTCTTCAACAGAGAAAGAAGCGATTGAAGCCGGCACCACTTGGTGGGAAGCGGATCTGTTTGCGGGTAACCCGAACTGGAAAAAACTCCATAACTACCCAGTTGCGCGTTTAAGTGCAGACGAACAGGCCTTCCTCGATGGCCCTGTTGAAGAAGTGTGCCGCATGGTGAATCAACACCAAGTATCACATCAACTTGCCGATCTGCCTGCCGACGTATGGCAATATCTGAAAGATCACGGTTTCTTCGCCATGATCATTAAGAAAAAATACGGCGGTTTAGAATATTCAGCTTATGCCCAATCTCGCGTGTTACAAAAACTGGCGGGGTTAAGCAGTGAATTGGCTTCAACTGTTGGCGTACCTAACTCTTTAGGCCCTGGAGAGCTGCTGCAACATTACGGCACGCCAGAGCAACAAAACCATTATTTACCGCGTTTAGCCAAAGGCTTAGAAGTCCCCTGTTTTGCACTGACCAGCCCAGAAGCTGGTAGCGATGCAGGCTCGATTCCTGACTTTGGTATTGTGTGTAAAGGCCAATGGGAAGGTGAAGAAGTTCTGGGGATGAAGCTGACCTGGAACAAGCGTTACATCACTTTAGCCCCTGTCGCGACAGTATTAGGCTTAGCCTTTAAACTGCGCGATCCAGAGCATCTACTTGGCGATAAAGAAGAACTCGGCATTACTTGTGCTTTGATCCCTACCGATATGGAAGGAGTTGAAACAGGTCGTCGTCACTTCCCGCTCAACTGTATGTTCCAAAACGGTCCAACTCACGGCAACGAAGTATTCGTGCCATTAAGCTTCATCATTGGCGGCCCGAAAATGGCAGGTCAAGGCTGGCGCATGCTGGTGGAATGTTTATCAGTGGGTCGTGGTATCACTCTGCCATCAAACTCAGCTGGCGGCGTGAAAACCGCAGCGCTGGCAACAGGAGCTTATGCTCGCATTCGTCGTCAGTTCAAATTGCCTATCGGCAAGCTTGAAGGTATCGAAGAGCCAATGGCACGCATCGGCGGTAACGCTTATCTGATGGATGCTGTAACGACTTTGACCACCACTGGTATCGACTTAGGTGAAAAACCGTCGGTTATCTCTGCGATTGTGAAATATCACCTGACAGACAGAATGCAGAAATGCGTTATCGATGCCATGGATATTCACGGCGGTAAAGGCGTGTGTCTTGGCCCCAATAACTATTTAGGCCGTGGCTACCAAGCTGCGCCTATCGCAATTACTGTTGAAGGTGCAAACATCCTCACCCGTTCTATGATCATCTACGGCCAAGGCGCGATTCGCTGCCATCCGTACGTGCTTGCAGAAATGGAGTCAGCGTTTGATACTGAATCGGGTCAAGGTTTAGCTAACTTCGATGCGGCTATCTTTGGTCACATTGGTTTTGCGACCAGTAACTTCATCCGTAGCTTCTGGTTAGGTCTGACATCAAGCCGTTTCTCTAACGCGCCTTATTCAGATAAAACCAAACGTTATTATCAACAGATGAACCGTTTCAGTGCCAACTTAGCCCTGTTATCTGACTTAGCCATGGCAACCTTGGGTGGTAACCTTAAACGTAAAGAACGTATCTCTGCCCGTTTAGGTGACTTGCTGAGCCAACTGTATCTGGCATCAGCCACGCTGAAACGCTATGAAGATGAAGGCCGTCAAACCGACGACTTGCCATTAGTACAATGGGCAGTTGAAGATGCGCTGTACAAGCTGCAAGCTTCTTTAGACGATTTACTGGATAACTTCCCTATGGGCCTTGGCGGCGCGTTACGTGTGGTGATGTTCCCATTCGGTCGTCCACTGAAACGCCCAAGCGATGTGTTAGATCATAAAGTCGCGAAGATTATGCAAACACCGTGTGAAAGCCGTAACCGTTTAGGTAAAGGCCAGTTCTGGACTAACTCTGAGCACAATGCTGTGGGTATCCAAGAACAAACACTACTTGACATCATCGCGTCTGAACCGCTGCATGACAAAGTCTGTAAAGCGAGTGGTAAACGTCTACCATTTATGTGGTTAGATAAAGTTGCCGCAGAAGGTAAAGCCTTAGGTGTGTTAAGCGATGCCGAAGTGCAATTACTGGAAAGAGCGGAAATTGGTCGGATGAAATCAATCAACGTTGATGACTTTGACCCAGCAGAACTGCGCCCAGAAGTGGTTTCAAACACTTCACAGGAACGTGCTGCGTAATCCACTCAGTTAGATTTAAACCACAAAAAGGAGGCTAATTAGCCTAATGCCGCTCGATTAACTGTGAGCGGCTCTTTTTTTATGGTAGCGCTTTGTAGATAACCTCCCTTGGAAAGAATTTACGCTTTCTCAATAATTCGTTACCCATTTTCCATCAATACTTAAAGTTTACTTGGCACCGTCCCAAGTGTTCAACTAGAACGCCATACGAACTCATCTTGAACAAAACATAATACATTGATAAAGCTTACTATTAATGATAAGGCACCGTGATGCTCTACCATTATTTTCATTTCCCACTGGACTGATTGTGACGCTCACCGCCAATCATTTAAAAGACAATAAGTCAAAATTGAACATCCTAAATGCAGAATTTAATACTATTGCAGTCAAAGCACGTTAAAGAGTGCTCAAATTATTTAAGATAAATCTAATGTTTGCGGATTTGTACTACAGCTTATTTTACTTGATGTCGCTAGATTGCTCCGTTTTCTTGATTTTTCTCCATAGGTGATGAGGGAAGAGTCATATTTAACAGTGGATATATCGAATAGATCATTTCAGCTTACTGTTCATGCTGTTGTCATCTGCGTCATTAAAGCTAAGCTCATTAACCTGAACTCGGGATAAGAAATGTTGAACTAATAGCCCTCCAAGTGATCGGATCTTTCGACCAAGAGAAACCCCATCACACCGGAGGGCCTATGCATAAATTAGTGGAAGTGTTTTGCGATGTCGATGATTTTTGCGCTGTTTTCATTCCAGAATGGGAAAAAACGCTGTTAACCGATGGCACACGCAAGCGTCAACGCGCTGGCCGTATGACGATGAGCGAAGTGATGACCATCATCATACTTTTCCAGATGTCTCACCACCGTGATTTCAAGAACTTCTACATCGGCTATCTGGCTCATTTCTACAAATCCGCTTTTCCCAATTTACTCAGCTATACCCGCTTTCTTGAGGTGATGCCCACTGCTTTAGTGCCGCTTTGCAGCTACTTTGCCAGCCTTAAGAGTGACCCCACTGGCATTGAATTTGTTGATTCAACTAGCATCAAAGTGTGTCATAACCTACGTATTCATCGGCATAAAACCTTAGTGGGACTGGCGTGCAGAGGAAAAGGCACCATGGGGTGGTTCTATGGTTTTAAGCTGCATTTGATTGTGGATCATCAAGGCGGAATCGTGGCGGCCAAAGTGACGCCTGCGAATGTACATGACACAAAACCGGTGAATGAGATGGTGCACAGTGACATGAATAAACGCTATGCAGATAAAAGGTATATCAGTAAAGCACTGTCCAGTGAATTGCTGGAGAAAGGCATCACACTGGTGATAAACGTGCGTAAGAATATGAAAGTAAAAGCGATGTCGTTGTGGGATAGAGCGATGCTGTCGAGACGTTTCATCATAGAAACCATCAACGATCCGTTAAAAAACATCTCTCAAATAGAGCACTCTAGACACCGCAGCGTACATGGTTTTATGCTCAATATGATTGGGGGACTCATCGCCTATCAATTGAAAGACAATAAGCCACAACTGAACCTCACTAACGGGGAGTTTAATGCTATTGCAGTTATGGCTCGTTAAACCGATCTCAGGTTCATTAGTATTTAGCTCAGTTATCTAAAGGATTTATATGGTTGAACACATTACTGGCATGCTAGCGCTAATTGGAGTGCTATCGTTATTTTGTCAATGGCTTGGCTGGAAACTGCGGTTACCAGCGATTTTACCCTTGTTGCTATGTGGGCTCACTTTAGGCCCTGGGCTTGGATTTCTCAATCCTGATGCGATTTTTGGTGATTTGCTTTTTCCGATAATTTCCCTCGGGGTCGCCGTGATTTTATTTGAAGGGGCTTTGACTCTTAACTTTAAAGAAATCAAAGATCATGGTCGTATGGTGACGCATCTTGTGACTATCGGTACTGTGATCACTTGGGCCTGTATCAGTACGGCCACCTTTTATTTACTGGATTTTAGTTGGGAAATTGCATTGCTCTTTGGGGCGTTAGTGGTGGTGACTGGGCCTACCGTTATCGTGCCAATGCTCAGAAGTGTGCGTCCTAAATCCCAGCTGGCGAGTATTTTGCGTTGGGAAGGTATAGTGATTGACCCAATAGGCGCGCTGCTCGCAGTGTTAGTCTTTGAATACATAACCGTTGCCAGCGATCAAACGACACATGTACTCTATGCCTTAAGTTCTATGTTGTCCCTCGGATTAGGACTTGGCGCAGTGGCGGGTTATCTAACGGGACAAATCTTAAGACACAACCTATTGCCACACTATCTGCGTAATACCGCCGTTTTGACCTTAATGCTGGGTATCTTTGTCGGCTCGAACCTATTACAAGAAGAATCGGGCTTATTGACTGTGACGGTTATGGGCATTTGGCTTGCGAATATGCGTGGTGTGGATATTGCTGAAATCCTTGAATTTAAAGAAACATTAACCGTACTGTTAATTTCTGCACTGTTTATTTTACTGGCGGCGCGATTAGATTCTAATGCCATGCTCGGCTTAGGTTGGGGTGGACTGGGTGTTTTAGCTGTGACCATGTTATTGGCACGACCGCTGAGTATTTGGGCTTCTGGTATAGGCACATCTCTGTCGAAAGCGGATAAGTGGTTTTTATGCTGGATTGCCCCTCGAGGTATTGTGGCCGCGGCGGTATCTTCTTTATTTGCAATCAAGTTAGAAGCCAACAATGTGCAGGGCGCAGATGCAATTGTGCCCTTAGTGTTCTTAATTATTATCGGTACTGTGGTGGTCCAAAGTTTAACGGCGGGACGTTGGGCGCGATTCCTTGGCGTCAAAGCCGATTCTGCCCAAGGTTTATTGATCTTTGGTGCCTCTAAATTTTCCAGAGAGTTAGCGAAAATTTTAAAAGCCAAAGATGTCAAAGTGCTACTGGCTGATAATAACTGGGACAACATTAGGCTCGCGCGTATGGATAATATTCCAGTGTATTTTGGTAATCCTGTTTCGGAGCATGCTGAAACTTATATGGATTTAACTGGAATTGGCCGCGTATTGATTATTTCACCTTACCGACAGTTAAACCCGTTAGTGAGCTTTCATTTCCAAGACTTTTTTGGTGCTAAAAAAGTTTTTGGTCTTAATAATACCGAAGTTGGCAGTGCACGCCACCAGCTCTCTGAAAGTTATAAGCAACGTTTATGTTTGTTTGGTGATGCAGTGTCGTATGCCAAGATAGCCAGCCTAATGGCGAAAGGCGCTCAACTTAAAGTAACGAATTTAACCGAAAACTTCAGCTTTGAACATTTTCGTAAACGTTACGGTGAGACGGCAATACCACTGGTTTACCTGACGAAAGAAGGTAAGGTCGTCGTTGTTTCGGGTAATGATACCGTATTTCCGAATGGCATTGAGCTTATCAGTCTATTGCCAATTGAAGCTTTAGAAGAAGCCAAAGTGCAGCAAGCGATTGCAGAGCGGGAAGCACAAGAGAAAACGACAGCAGAGTCATTACAAGCTAAGGAAGATACATTAGTAAAGAACTAATTGAGGTTTACGACTTAACCTAAATTCGGAATAAGAGAATGTAAACTAATGGCCCTCCACGTGATGGATCTTTCGATCCAACAGGAACTATCTCACACCGAAGGGCCAATACACTAATTAGTTGACATATTTTGCGATGTCGATGATTTTTTTTGCTGTTTCATCACAGAATGGAAGAAAACGCTGTTAACGGATGGAGCACGCTAAGGTCAATATGCTGACCGTGTGACGATCATCATTACCTTCTTAGCACCCAACCATAATCATTTCAAAATTTTTACATTGGCTATTTAGCTCACTTTTACAAATCAGCTTTTCCCCAATTTACTGAGCTACACACGTTTTCTTGAGATAATACCCAGTACTTTAATGCTTCTTTACAGCATATTTCTCCAGCCTTAAAAGTGTGCCAGCGGGCATCAAGTATATGGATTGCATTAGTATAAAAGCATACTATCCAGACGTTTATCATAGATAAGTTAAATAATCGCCCTCAAATAGAGCACTCCAAACACAGTAGTACGCGCATAGCGTTTTGCTCAATATGATTCTGAGACTCATCGCTATCAATTAAAAGACGCTAACGCTGAAATTAATACTATTACAATGATGGCGCGTTAAACCGATTTCAGATTAATGAGTCTCAGTCATCCAATTTGGGCCTGTGAATATAATTTTCAGAATGCAAAAAGCCGCTAATTGCTTAGCGGCTTTTTGACTAAATATGGCGGAGGAGCAGGGATTTGAACCCTGGGTGGGCTATAAACCCACGCCGGTTTTCAAGACCGGTGCATTAAACCACTCTGCCACCCCTCCGAACGAAGCGCATAATATAAGTAAGTCTGTTGACTGTAAAGCACTAACTCTCAATTATGCGCCGATTGTTGCTATTACACTCAATCCGCTGGATTTTGCTTCACATCGGACATTATGCCTACCCGTGCGGGATCTGGCTTAGTGAAATGTTTGGCAAAGTCGCCCCACTCTTGTTGACTCTTAAGTATATAGCCGGCCACAACTAAGATAGCGCAACATAGGATACCCCAACCAATCGCCACTTCACCTAGGCTTGCCCACATAGCGACTAAGCTTGATGCACCAAAGGCAATGCTGATCTGTAAGAAGTTCTGTAATCCTGCGGCCTTAGCGGCATTCTGACTAAACTGCTGTAGCGCACTGTTCACGACTATTGGGTAAATGGCGCCATTAGCTGCGGCCAAAATCGAGAACGAAATAAGCAGTGGGAAAATCGTGCTCGCGGGATAAATCAGCGTGAACATGATGATCGAAATAACGCAGGCTGCGAAAATCGACAACAAGATATTCAGTGTTTGATGCCCGCCAATGCGTTTTATCAGTAACTTACTCGCATAACCCCCGACAATAAACATGATAGTTTGCGGGATAAAACTTAACCCAATTTCAGTCGCTTGATAACCGTGCATTTCCATCACAATCGGCCACACAGTTAGGTAGGCAAAGAAAGCACCGGAACAGGCACCGAAGATCACGACGTTGCCTAAATAGCGGGTGTTTTTCAAAATTTGCCCATAAGATACAGCGACATGTTCACTGTGTTTATGTTGACTCTTACCTGGAACAAAGTACAAGGTCATCAATACCAGCAGAAAAGCGATAACACACAAGGAGATAAAGATTGCACGCCAGCCTAATTCGTTCAGAATATAAGCGCCAAGGATCGGTGCTAATGCAGGCGATAATGCGACCAATGGCATAATGTTACTGAAAATACCTTGGGCTTTATCGGCATCATATTGTTCAACCACAATAGCTTGCCAAATAACCCCTGCACTACAGGCGCCAATGGCTTGGAAGAAGCGCGCGGTATTGAGCATGAATATAGAATCACTGTTGGCAATAAACACGCTAGCAATGGCAAATAAAACAAGGCCAAAGATCAGTGCCCAACGTTTGCCGATTTTATTGACTAACGGGCCGTAAAGCAGCTGACCTAAGGCAAGACCCGCAAGGAAACAGGTCAACGACATCGCTACCTGTGATGGTGTGCTGTTAAATGAGCCTTCAATTGCTTTGAAAGCAGGCAAATACATGTCAGTGGCAATAAAGCCAAGCATGCTCAACATGGCTAAATAGAATAGAAACATAAAGAACTTTATGTTTACAAAGGTGTTACTAGACGTTTTCATAAAATAATCGGGTCAGATTGACTAATGTGTGCAGTCTAAAGACTTGTTAAATTTATTGGAAACGTTTATTTTTGACTTGTGCTATCAATTATTTTCATTGGAATGGACGTCAGTTATGCTCTCAGAACAAGCGCTAGAACTCATTGATATTGTGGCTCGTGTAGGTAGTTTCACCGCGGCGGCGAATCGGCTGCATAAAGTGCCCTCTGCCGTGAGCTACGCGGTCAAGCAAATAGAAGAAGAACTCGGCGTCATTCTTTTTGAACGGCATCATCGCAGCGTAACGTTAACCCCTGCGGGTGAACATTTTGTGAAGCAAGCCAGAACCTTGCTCACGCAAATGGACGAGATGAAACGTGGCACTCAGCGCGTGGCAAATGGTTGGCAACCCACCTTGTCCATAGCCCTTGATAATATCGTCCGTGCCGACAGGATCAGCGTATTAATTGCTGACTTTTATCGACACTTCCATGATATTGAATTAATTATTCGCATTGAGGTCTTTAACGGGGTTTGGGAAGCGCTCGCCACGGGTCGCAGTGATATTGCTATTGGTGCGACAACCGCAATTCCAGTCGGTGGTGTTTACCAATATAAAGATATGGGGGATATTGAGTGGGCGTTTCTTGTTAGTAAAAATCATCCCTTGGCCAGTATTGACCGCCCATTAAGTGACGATGAGCTACGCCCTTTTCCCTCGATTTGTTTAGAAGATACCTCTCGGGAAATTCCAAAACGTATGACTTGGTTGCTAGAGAATCAACGTAGGTTAGTCGTACCTGATTGGATCCGTGCCATTAACTGTTTCCGCGAAGGTTTAGGCGTCGGTTATATGCCAGTGCATTTAGCGAGCGTGTTTATTAAGGCGGGTGCGCTCGTTGAGAAACAACTGGAAAATCCAAAGCAGACAAGCCCTTGTTGCTTGGCCTGGAATGCTGACAAGATGTCGCCTGCACTTGCTTGGGTGCTGGAATATCTTGGCGATACTGAAAAATTGCACAAAGAGTGGCTGGCTTAAGCTTGGTTTAAACTCAATATGCTGATCTAGTCATTGAATGAAATCAGCGTTGAGTGTGATTGTGTACCGTCTGCTTATGTACAGACTAAATCTTTACCTTCATAGTGGATGAAGACGCAGATACAAGAATCTTATTTTTTTGCTTTGCAGTTAAAGTTGAAATAAATAATTGAGTAAAATTTTGAAGATTAACAATTTGTTATTCATGGTTCTATGACTTTCACCCGTATCTCATGTACGGTATCATTACACCAGTTAAGTTCATTTTAGGATTTTACGGGAACTTAGTGTGCCGTAAAAAATCAAAATGATCAGTTCGGAAATGTGTCAACGGAGATCAACATGACCCAAGAAACCTTATATTCGACGAGTGCGTCAACACTGGAAGTGAACAAACTTCTTAAGAACACTTATATGCTGTTATCGATGACATTGGCCTTCTCTGCCCTGTGTGCGGGTTTGGCAATGGCATTAAATATCAGTCCCTTAGTCTCCATTGGTTTATCAATTGGTGGCCTAGTACTGTTGTTTGTCACTTTACGTAAAGCCGAGTCTGCAGCGGGTATCTTCTGGGTGTTTGCCTTTACAGGTATGGAAGGTGCCTCACTGGGCTACATGCTCAATCACTACGCGGGTATGGCAAACGGTCCACAGCTGATCATGCAAGCACTGGGGTTAACGTCAGTGATTTTTGTTGCGTTATCAGCCTATGCCGTGACCACTAAGAAAGATTTCTCTTTCCTACGTGGATTCTTGTTCGCCGGCTTGATTGTGGTGATCGCCGCCGCTGTGATTAATATTTTTATGGGTAACAGTGTTGCCTTTATGGCAATTAACGCAGGCTTGGCGTTACTGATGACAGGTTTTATCCTGTTTGATACTAGCCGTATCGTCAATGGCGGCGAAACTAACTACATTCGCGCGACTATCTCGTTATACTTAGACTTCTTAAACCTCTTCATCGCGCTGTTGCACCTGATGGGCATAGGCAACGATGACTAATCCTAGTTAGCGATTTTTAGCTTAACTTGCGTTAGAATGGCCCTACTTTTAGGGCCATTTTTATTTTAAATGAGCAAATTTATTATCCAAGTGAACGGGCCCGCTTATGGCACGTCGGCGAGTGTTAATGCCTTACGCTTCTCCCAAGCTGCACTTTTAGCTGGGCATCAGATTATCTGTGTGTTTTTTTATCAAGATGGCGTGTATAACTCCACAGATTTAAGCTTACCCGCCTCCGATGAAAACGATGTGATCAGTGACTGGAAACAGCTGGCGCAATCCCATCAGGTTCCGTTAGTCAATTGCGTTTCTGCAGCGCTACGTCGCGGCATTGTGAGTCAGCAAGATGCCAGCGAGAATGGCCTTAGCCACTGGAATGTGGGCGAGTCATTTATCATGGGCGGTTTAGGTGAGCTAATCACAGGTATTGAATCGGCCGATCGTTTGATCAGTTTTTAACTCTCAGGGCTACTATGAAAAAATTGTGTATCCTATTTCGCTGCTCGCCACATGGTACTGTTCGTGGCCGCGAAGGTTTAGATCTTGCCCTGCTTAGCGCTAGCTTCGAACAAGAAGTGAGTTTAGTGTTTGTTGATGAAGGTGTGTTGCATTTGATTAAAGAGCAACTGCCTGAGCTTATCGGTGCTAAAGATTACATCTCCACCTTTAAAGCACTGCCGCTGTATGATATTGGATCTGTATTTGTCTGTAAGCAATCCTTAGCCGATTACGGCTTAAGCCATGGCTTACTGTCGATCCCAGTGACAGTCGTCAACGATGAAGCCATCGCAGCCCATTTAAACCAAGTGGATGAGGTCTTAGTATTCTAATGATTTTACATCATATTCAAACATCTCCCAGTCGAGATAGCGCGCTGAAACTTTGTTTACGTTACGCCTGTAAGGAAGATGCGATTTTATTATCGAGCGATGGCGTTAACGCGTTACTGCTGCGCCAGTGGGCAATGGCATTATCGCCCTTCAAGTTGATGGTCTTAAAAGACGATGTTGTCGCACGTGGACTATCCGAACGTTTAAAGAACGTGATGTTTATCGATTACAATGAGTTTGTGGCTCAATCATTACTCCATGACAAGGTGATAACGTGGTAAATCCATTGCAATTTAATGGCGCAGAAATCGCCCGTGACCATCAAGGTTATTTAAAAAATCTTAACGATTGGCAACCCGATATGGCCCTGTTGTTAGCGGCAGAAGAGCAAATTGTACTTACGCCAGCCCATTGGGAAGTGATTAACTTTGTTCGAGATTTCTATCTCGAATATAAAACGAGCCCTGCTATTCGTGTATTAGTTAAAGCCATTGGCCAAGCCTTAGGACCAGACAAAGGCAATTCAAAATACTTATATACCCTATTCCCGATTGGACCTGCGAAACAAGCAACGAAAATCGCGGGCCTGCCCAAACCAGCTAAGTGTATTTAATGGCAAAGGGTTAAGTCATCACGTAAACATGACACAAACAAAAAGGCATGTTCCCTTGGGAAACATGCCTTTCTTTTTACTTGAACAAAGTTGATAGGGTTATTTGACGTTTTCTAACACAACCCAGATGGCTTTGCCTACGGTGGCAAGCATTACAGCAAAAAATACTGCAATCACAGCGGTATAGGAAAGCCAACGGAGATAGCGCTGGCCTTTATCCATAGTATTATTTTGTGTTCCATTAGCCTATTTGAGTCAAACCGCCCATGTAAGGACGCAGAACTTCAGGGACTGTGATACTGCCATCAGCATTTTGATAGTTTTCTAAAATAGCCACTAAAGTACGACCTACAGCTAAACCTGAGCCGTTTAACGTATGCAATAGCGCAGGCTTATTGTCTGCTTTCACACGGTAACGCGCTTGCATACGACGGGCTTGGAAATCCTTCATGTTTGAGCAAGAAGAAATCTCACGATAGGTATTTTGTGCTGGTAACCAGACTTCGATATCGTAGGTTTTGCTTGAGCCAAAGCCCATATCGCCAGTACATAAAATCACAGTTCGATACGGTAAACCTAAACGCTGCAATACAGTTTCAGCATGACCTGTCAGCGCTTCAAGTGCCGCCATTGAATCTTCAGGCTTAACAATTTGCACCATTTCAACTTTATCGAATTGGTGCTGACGGATCAGACCACGGGTATCTTTGCCGTATGAGCCCGCTTCGCTGCGGAAACATGCAGTATGCGCAGTTAACTTTATTGGCAGCTCGTCTTCATCAACAATGCTATCGCGAACTAAGTTCGTTAATGGCACTTCTGCGGTTGGGATAAGGCTCAAGCCTTGGCCTTCTTCAGTCGCAGGTTTAGTGTGGAATAAGTCTTCACCAAACTTAGGTAGCTGGCCTGTGCCGAGTAAGCTTGCCTCGTTAACCAGTAATGGCACATAGGCTTCGGTATAACCGTGCTCTGTGGTATGTAAGTCCAACATGAACTGACCAATGGCGCGATTTAAGCGGGCGACTTGGCCTTTCATTACGATGAAACGTGAGCCAGTAATTTTAACGGCATTTTTAAAATCTAAGCCGTTTAAGCCTTCACCTAAATCGATATGATCTTTAATCGGGAAATCAAAAGTGCGTGGCGTCCCCCAACGTCTCACTTCAACGTTCTCTGTTTCATCGGCACCCATTGGTACTGATTCATCAGGCAGGTTAGGCATAGACATGGCAATGGCATTGACTTCTTCAAGTACAGCGGCCAGTTCAATCTTTTTGGCATCCAACTGTGAACCTAAATCGCCCACTTGCGCCATGATTGCGTCAACATCTTCACCACGGGCTTTAGCTTGGCCAATGGATTTGGAGATGGCATTACGCGACGCTTGTAATTCTTCGGTAGCCACTTGCAGTGACTTACGCTTTTCTTCTAATTGAATGAGATGAGCTATGTCTAAAATAAAGCCACGGGTAGCCAGTCGCTCAGCGGTAACTTCTAATTCGTTGCGCAAAAATTTAGGATCTAACATGTGATATATTCTTAATAGTTAAATGCGAGAAAAAACCAGTTGTTGACCTAAGTACACCATGAATAAACATAGACTTAGATTCAACACCACATTCAAAATCGCCTTCAGCCAATCCCCTTCTTGCATCAGCAACAAGGTTTCATTAGAGAAAGTCGAAAACGTTGTCAAAGCACCTAATAGACCGATACCTATAAGCGCTTTGAGTTCAGGGCTGATATGACTCATTTGCCCCAGAGCGTAAATTACGCCCATAAAAAATGAACCTATAACATTAACCAACAGTGTACCAAAAGGAAAACTGCTGCCAAATACTTGGATCATGAATATTGAAATAAGATAGCGTAAAACTGCTCCAATTGACCCGCCGAAAGCCACTAATAAGATGTTAGTCATATCTTTTGTTCTCACTGGCTTGATCTAACTGGGCTAATTGCGCCAATTTATCTTTAATACGCTTCTCAAACCCTCGCTCAGTCGGAAAATAAAACTGTGCTGTTTGCAGGGATTCGGGGAAATAATTTTCACCACTGGCATAGGCATTGGCTTCATCGTGGGCATATCGATACCCAGCTCCCATGCCGATGTCTTTCATTAACTGAGTCGGTGCATTGCGTAAATGGTGCGGCACTTCGACTTGCCCTGTTTCGCGAGCTAACGCACGCGCCGCCTTAAATGCGGTATACACAGCGTTGCTCTTAGGCGCACTGGCAAGATAAACAATGGCTTGTGCTATTGCTCTCTCACCTTCGGCGGGGCCAACACGGTGAAAACAATCCCAGGCATTTAGTGCGATTGTCATCGCCGCAGGATCGGCATTGCCCACATCTTCAGAGGCAATCGCCAGTAAGCGCCTTGCCACGTAAAGCGGATCGCCACCGCCTTCTAATATTCGACAAAACCAATACAACGCGGCATCAGGTGCTGATCCGCGAATGGATTTATGTACAGCCGAGATTAAATCGTAAAACTGATCACCGTTCTTATCAAAACCAGCAACTTGGTGCCCCGCCACTTGAATTAACATTTCAGTGGTAAAGGTGCCACCGTCGATGAGCATATCACTCATCAACTCAATAAGATTTAACGCTTTACGGGCATCACCATCACAAAGTTGTGCCAATGTGGTGAGCACATCGGTTGGCATTACAAATTGTCGTAGGCCTAAACCGCGCTCGTTATCGTTTAAGGCTTGAGTCACTATATGGGCGATTTCATCATGGCTTAAGCGCTTGATAAGATAGACCCTTGCCCGCGAGAGTAAGGCATTATTGATTTCAAAAGACGGATTTTCTGTGGTCGCGCCGATAAAGATCACTGTGCCATCTTCAATAAATGGCAGAAAGGCATCCTGCTGACTCTTATTAAATCGGTGGACTTCATCGACAAACAATAGAGTACGTTGGCCACGGGATTCTGCAACGGCTTTTGCTTGCTCAATCGCGGCGCGAATGTCCTTAACGCCAGAGGTGACCGCGGAAATGCGCTCAACGTGAGCATTTGAATAATGTGCGATTAATTCAGCTAAGGTTGTTTTACCTGTGCCCGGCGGTCCCCACAACATCATGGAATGGGCGCGCCCAGCTTCCAATGCTTTGCGTAGTGGTTGGCCCTCACCCAGTAAATGGGCTTGACCTATGTACTCGCCAATCGTTCTTGGCCGCATGCGTGCGGCCAAGGGACGAAAATCGGGTGCAAAATTAAACGATAAACTGCTCACGCGATAGCCTAATGCGCTGCTTTACGACGTTGATCATCAACATCGACGCTGTCTGGGATCACAAAGGTGAACAAGGCTTTGTCTTTATTTGTGATGGCTTGCTGATTGCTTAAATCAAACAGGCTTAAATTACCTTTATCATCGGCAACATTAAAGTTGACTAACTGGGTATTTTTGAAACACACATTGACGGACAATATGCCCGAATCAATCGCCTTAGGTTTGATCTCATAGCAATCTTGTTTCTTGGACACTGAATACTGTGACCAAGTCGCATCGTCGCGGTGGACGAGCAATGCGATGGGAGATGCATTGATTGCTTCAGCAAAATCCATGATGACCACCTCCTCGGCGAAAGGATTGTAGATCCACAAATCTTTACCATCAGCGACAATCTGCGATTCATCGGGCTGGGTTAAATGCCAATAAAATTGATTCGGATACGCTAAGGCAAAAATGCCAGACCCCGTTTGAATAACCTTTTTATTGACATCTGTTACGGTTTGTTTGAAATCGGCTTTTAGTGAAGCGGTACCAATCAATTTTTCCCTGAGCTGCTGCGCATCATCGGCAAACACAGCCGCGCTAAATAGCAAAGGTGAAGCTAACAACACAGCGCATAATCGTTTTTTCATTTTATTCCTTACCCTGTAAACCCTTGGGTGTATCAAAGCTACGCCTTAGCGCGGCTTAATAATGTTTTGGTGCTGGCGGCGCTAAGACTTCACGGTTACCGTTGTGGCCTTGAGCAGAAACAATACCTTGTGCTTCCATCTGTTCAATAATGCGGGCTGCACGGTTATAACCAATCTTAAATTTACGCTGTACGCTTGAAATCGAGCCGCGACGAGTTTCAGTCACAAAGGCGACTGCTTCATCGTATAACGGATCATATTCTTCGTCTGATTCAGCGGTTTCACCAGGCAATAATACTTGTTCACCATCACTGGCACCGTTGAGGATTTCTTCGATATATTGCGGTTTGCCACGGGCGCACCAGTCGGCAACGACACGGTGAACTTCATGATCATCAACGAACGCACCATGAACACGATTCGGTACCGCGGTACCCGGTGGCAAAAATAACATGTCACCCATACCAAGCAAGGTTTCGGCACCCTGTTGATCTAAAATGGTGCGCGAATCGATACGAGATGACACTTGGAACGCCATACGTGTGGGAATGTTGGCCTTAATCAAACCTGTGATCACATCCACTGACGGTCTTTGGGTTGCCAAGATCAAATGTATCCCTGCAGCACGCGCTTTTTGGGCAATACGGGCAATCAACTCTTCAACTTTTTTACCAACAATCATCATCATGTCAGCAAATTCATCGACCACGACAACAATCGATGGCAGCTTATCTAACGCAGGCGCTTCAGGCTCCATGCTGTCGGATGACTTCCACATAGGATCTAAAATCACTTCGCCATTGGCTTTCGCTTCGGCAATTTTAGCGTTATAGCCCTTGATGTTACGCACGCCCATCATAGACATCAGCTTGTAGCGACGTTCCATCTCGCCGACACACCAACGCAGCGCATTGGCAGCTTCTTTCATGTCGGTCACGACTTCACATAGCAAATGCGGAATACCTTCATAGACAGACAATTCCAACATTTTGGGGTCGATCATGATAAAGCGTACATCTTCTGGGCCAGACTTATACAGTAAGCTGGTGATCATCACGTTTACACCCACAGACTTACCAGAGCCTGTAGTACCGGCTACCAATAAATGTGGCATTTTACCAAGATCAACAACAACGGGGTCACCAGCAATATCTTGGCCTAACACCATAGTTAAGTTGGATTTACTCTCAGTAAAGGCGGCACAATCTAACACATCGCGCATAAACACGGTTTCGCGGAATTTATTGGGCAATTCGAGTCCGACATAAGCCTTACCCGGAATAACTTCAACCACGCGCACACTTTCAGCCAGTAATGAACGAGCTAAATCCTTTGATAGATTAGAGATTTTTGACGCTTTAACGCCCGGCGCTAATTCTAATTCAAAGCGTGTGATCACAGGACCTGGATACACACCCACTACATTGGCGATGATGTTGAAATCGGCCAGTTTAAGCTCAACAAGGCGGGCGACTTGATCCAATTCCTCTGGGCTGATCGGATTCTTCTTACGGTCAGGTATGTCGAGCAAGTTAATACTCGGCAGAGGATCCATCGGTTTTTTCGGTGCGGGTTTATCTTCTTGTCCTGGCAATACCACAATGCCATCGACAATTTTAGCTTTTTGATCTTGCTTATTACGCTGCGCTTGATTCACTGCACCTGTTGACACTTTAGTATCAAAATCAATGACGTCATCATCGCTAAAACCTAGACTTTCATCATCATCCTCATCTTCTGTAAATGCTTGACTGCTAAACACTGGCTCATTGTCATCATGATCGAATGAATGCGAATTAAAATCGGCACTGTCTTGCTCATTGGCATTTGAATGTTGAGGCTCAGCTAACCAAGGTGGCGCTTCAAAATTGCCATGGGCGGCCAAATCATCATTATCGATTTGTGGCTCAACCCGTTGTGCACTCTTACTTTTACTGCCATTCAAGCTCAGAATTTTTGCAAGCGCCGATAGTTTGTTTTTTGGCGACGAATTATTCTCAGTTTCAGTAATAATACCTTCTGGTTCAATGACCATATCATCAGTGGCAGCATATAGCGTTGGGGTTATCTCAGCTCTACGACCAATATGACGCTCACGCACCTTAGGCTTTTCAACTATGGGGGGCTTTTCTAGCACATATTGGGATTCACGGCGCTGTTTAAACTTATCCACCACGGACATAAAACCACGGGTATCCTCGGTTTCATGCTCACGCTTCATCGCTTGCGGCAATAATTTTAACTTTTTATAAATCCAAATAGAGACTAAGCCGATTTTCTCGACCACAGTCAGCCAGCTAATCCCAGTCAACAGCGTAAAGCCTGAGCCCAAGAAACACAGCAGTAATAAGGTAGTGCCGAGTTTATTAAAATACGGCAACATGGCTTGGCCTATGACATCACCCGCCACTCCGCCTGCCGAAAACTCGTAGATGTTGTTGGCATTCATACTCGCCAAAGCAGAAAATCCTAGAATGATCAGTAAAAATCCAATCAATCTCAGGGCCACAGAAAAGTAATCAATTTCAAGTAAATGATGGGCACGTTTGAACAATAACCAACCTGTCGATGCGACAATGATTGGCATGATATAAGCCGTAACGCCGAAGAAATATAACAGAATATCGGCAATCCAAGCCCCTACTGCCCCGGTCCAGTTTTTAATATCGCCTTGAAAATGCGACTGACTCCAACCAGGATCAGACGGACTAAAACTCGTCAATGCGAGCAAAATATAAGTGGCGAGAACACAACAAATGATGAGTCCGCCTTCCAGCAGACGTTGCAGGCCAGTGAGCGTGCGTACACTATTTCCTTGAGACAAACGACGTAATCCATAAAAGTGAAAACAGGTGGGCTAACGATACCAGAATCCCACTAAATGTGGAGCACATTAGCCTGTTTTTCTATACAGAATTGGTCATGATTGGCAAAATTTAGTCTATTGAGGTGTTTTAGTGTGCTTTTAGGGAGGAATGAGTTATTACACAAACACTTCCGTTAACAAATTTGTTTAAAAATGCCACAAAAAGAAGCCCCTAAGTTAGCAAACTTAAGGGCAATACAAGGCTAATAGCAATAAGCGTTAAATGAGATGGATATATCGACGTTACTGATAAATAAGGGGCCTAAGCCCCTTATTGTAAAACCAAACAATCAGGGTAATTTAGATATCTGAGAGTAGATGATTTATCGCTACACGACTGGTGTGCTTAACTTCTTCCATCACAACATAAGTACGCGTGTCGGAAACAGAAGGTAATTTCAATAAAGTTTCACCTAACAAGCGACGATAAGCCGACATATCTGAAACACGAGTTTTCAGTAAGTAGTCAAAATCGCCTGAAACCAGATGACATTCTTGAATATCATCTAGTAGTTGCACTGCACGGTTAAACTTATCAAACACTTCGGGAGTATCACGGCTTAATGTGATTTCCACGAATACCAGTAGGGATGCACCCAAGAAATGAGGATTCACCAATGCGGTATAGCCATTGATGTAACCTTGCTTTTCGAGACGTTTTACTCTTTCTAAACACGGAGTTGGACTTAGTCCGACTCTTTTTGACAATTCCACATTTGAAATGCGGCCATCAAGTTGTAGTTCATTAAGAATGTTGCGATCGATGCGATCCAAGTCTTTTACAGGACTCTTTTTATTATATGCCATTTATTTAACCTTGCTTTATCACTAAAACAACATTTTATTCTACGTATGCCGAAAGTTCAGCAGCATAAACTGCGTCGCCGATACTATACTAGATATCCCTGAATTAATCACGTTCAGGTCACGATAAAATAACAATTATGCCCATTAAAAGTGGGATTTCAGGCAATTGAGGCTCAAAGATGATTATTGGTGTTCCCAAGGAAATTAAAAACCACGAATATCGTGTCGGTATGGTTCCTTCTAGTGTTCGCGAGTTGGCGATCAAAGGTCACGACGTTTTTGTTGAAACAAATGCAGGCATAGGTATTGGTTTTTCAGATCAAGATTATATTGATGCTGGCGCCACAATTTTAGCGACTGCTACTGAAGTTTTTGCTAAAGCGCAGATGATTGTAAAAGTAAAAGAGCCTCAAGCAGTTGAACGCGCTATGTTGCGTCACGATCAGATTTTATTTACTTATCTGCATCTTGCTCCAGATTTACCGCAAACTGAAGATTTAATCAAAAGTGGTGCCGTATGTATCGCTTACGAAACTGTGACAGACGATCGTGGTGGCCTGCCTTTGCTTGCTCCTATGTCTGAAGTCGCTGGTCGTATGTCAATCCAAGCTGGCGCTATGGCATTAGAGAAATCTTCTGGTGGCCGCGGTATGTTGCTGGGCGGCGTACCGGGAGTTGAGCCTGCTAAAGTCGTCATTATTGGCGGCGGTATGGTTGGTACTAATGCAGCACAAGTGGCAGTTGGTATGGGTGCTGATGTTGTTGTTCTTGATCGCAGTATTGATGCTCTGCGTCGTTTAAATGTGCAATTCGGTTCTGCTGTAAAAGCCATTTACTCAACTGCAGATGCAATTGAACGTCATGTTATTGAGGCCGATCTTGTGATTGGTGGTGTACTAATTCCAGGTGCTGCGGCGCCAAAATTGGTTACTCGTAGCATGATTTCACGTATGAAGCCTGGCAGCGCTATCGTTGACGTGGCGATCGATCAAGGCGGTTGTGTTGAAACTTCACATGCCACTACTCACCAAGATCCTACCTATATCGTTGATGATGTTGTGCATTACTGTGTTGCAAATATGCCTGGTGCGGTCGCTCGCACTTCAACATTTGCGCTTAACAATGCAACCTTACCGTACATTCTCAAGTTAGCAAATTTAGGCTATAAAGAAGCGCTGTTGCAAGACAAGCATTTTCTTAATGGCTTAAACGTCATGCACGGTAAAGTGGTGTGTAAGGAAGTGGCTCACGCCCTAAACTTAGCGTTCACATCTCCTGCGACACTATTAGTATAAGTTTTTAATTAACTTAACTTTTTATGTGGATTTAAGCTGACTTTACTTAGTATGTAATTCAAATCGGTCTCGATACAATTGAGGCCGATTTTTTTATTGGGTAGAAATACGCTCCACTACGATCACACCATCATATTTATACAAGCTCATCCCGTGCTTCATTTCGTGGTTCACACTTAAGCTATTTATGTTTTCACAGTAAAGTAAAACTGACACTCTCCATACCAAAACGGATGGACTCGATTAGTGCAATCTAAAAGAATCGCCCTCCAACACTTTACCCCCACAGGTAAATTCCCTACAATCCTTGCAATTTGCTAAAGGCACGGAGATAAAAATGAGCCAAGTCAGACATTGTAACTTATTGATTTTGGGTTCAGGCCCAGCAGGATATACCGCAGCCGTTTATGCTGCGCGTGCGAATTTAAAACCTGTGATGATCACAGGTATGCAGCAAGGCGGTCAATTAACCACGACGACTGAAGTTGAAAACTGGCCTGGTGACGCGGACGACTTAACGGGTCCAGCCTTGATGGAACGTATGCAGAAGCATGCTGAAAAGTTCGATACTGAAATCTTGTTCGATCATATCAACGAAGTAACCCTTACCGAGCGCCCTTTCCGTCTGAAAGGCGATAACGGCGAGTACACCTGTGATGCGCTGATCATCGCAACTGGCGCTTCTGCCCGTTACTTAGGGTTAGAGTCAGAAGAAGCTTTCAAAGGTCGCGGTGTATCAGCCTGTGCAACCTGTGATGGCTTCTTCTATCGCAATCAAAAAGTCGCTGTGATCGGTGGCGGCAATACCGCCGTTGAAGAAGCATTATATTTAAGCAATATTGCTGCTGAAGTTCACCTCATCCATCGCCGTGACACCTTCCGCTCAGAAAAAATCTTGATCGACCGTCTGATGGACAAAGTCGCCAATGGCAACATCATCCTTCACTTAGATCAAACCATGGATGAAGTGGTTGGTGATGCCATGGGTGTGACAGGTCTAAAGATGAAGAGCACTAAAGATGGCTCGATCACTGACTTATCCGTTGCTGGCGTGTTCGTCGCTATTGGTCACAGCCCTAATACCGGTATTTTTGAAGGCCAGTTGGAAATGAACCACGGTTATTTAAAAGTTCAGAGTGGCTTGCAAGGTAACGCCACGCAAACCAGTATCGAAGGTGTTTATGCCTGTGGTGATGTGATGGACCAACATTATCGTCAAGCCATTACTTCTGCTGGCACCGGCTGTATGGCTGCACTCGATGCAGAGCGTTATTTAGACGCTAAGAAGTAACTAGACTCGATTTTTCAACGAATAGCAGGTTTAGCCTGCTATTTTTTTAGGTCAAAATCGTTAAGCAATAGCAAAATTTTTGCGGGCTTACCAGTAAGTACTGTTCACGCGCGCACGTGTCTTTCCTTCACGATTCTTAATCTTGTACCAGTTAGATGGGCGCTTATAAGTGTTTAGGTAAATAACATCATTAGGTTAAGTCAAAAATGGCGCACAAAAAAAGGGACCAAATGGTCCCTTCTCTACAGCAACAAACTAATTTCTTAGTTTAACGCTTCTTTTGCTTTTTCAACTAAAGTTGCAAATACAACTTTGTCGAATACAGCGATGTCAGCCAAAATCTTACGATCGATTTCGATAGACGCCTTTTTCAGACCGTTGATGAAACGGCTGTAAGACAGACCATTTTGACGAGCGGCAGCATTAATACGTGCAATCCAAAGTTGACGGAATTGACGTTTTTTCTGACGACGGTCACGGTAAGCATATTGACCAGCTTTAGTTACTGCTTGAACAGCAACACGGTAAGTACGGCTACGAGCGCCATAATAACCTTTAGCTAGTTTTAAAACTTTCTTGTGACGAGCACGAGCGGTTACACCACGCTTAACTCTTGGCATTTTCTAATCTCCTAAATTAAGCGTAAGGTAATTGACGCGCGATTGCTGGAACGTCAGCTTTTGATACTAAACATTTGGCACGTAAGTGACGTTTACGTTTAGTGCTTTTTTTCGTCAAAATGTGACGTAAGTGTGCTTGCTTGCGCTTGAAACCATTAGCGGTTTTCTTAAAACGCTTCGCTACACCCTTATCTGTTTTCATTTTAGGCATTTCTAAAACTCCGCATTGGGATGTTTAATAAAAAGCAAGGCGAGCAAAGGCCATAGACCTTTGCTACTTTAAGTTTTGCCCTACTTATTTCTTTTTAGGCGCTAGCACCATAATTGCTTGTCGGCCTTCCATTTTCGGGAAAGATTCAACAACCGCATACTCGTCCAAATCAGCCTTGATACGGTTCAATAGATCCATACCCAGGTTTTGGTGTGCCATTTCGCGACCTCGGAAACGAAGCGTAATCTTCGCTTTGTCCCCGTCTTCCAGAAAACGTATCAGGTTGCGTAGTTTTACCTGATAGTCGTTTTCGTCAGTTCCAGGACGGAATTTAATTTCCTTGACCTGGACCTGCTTTTGCTTCTTCTTTTGTTCCTTGGCTGACTTAGCCTTATCAAAAAGGAACTTACCGTAGTCCATAATGCGACATACTGGAGGTTCAGCATTTGGGCTGATTTCTACTAGGTCTACACCTGCTTCATCTGCCAAATTCTGAGCATCTCTGATGCTTACCACACCAATAGCTTCACCATCAATGCCTGTTAAGCGTACTTCTGGTACACCTGTGATTTCTTCATTGATTCTATTAGGGGCCGGCTGACGCCCTGCTGTTTTTTTGATCTTTATGACCTATTCCTCCAACAATTTGAGACTACGGAGCGAAATCTGTTGATGGATTTTAGTGGCGAAATCTTCAAGTCGCATCTTACCTAAATCGATACCATCACGGGTACGCACCGCTACTTCCTTATTTTCCATTTCTTGATCGCCAACGACCAACAAATAAGGGACACGCCTTAAGGTGTGCTCGCGTATTTTAAAGCCTATTTTCTCATTCCTCAAGTCAAAAGACGCTCGAATACCTTGTTCTTTGAAGAATTTTACGACTTCTTCAACATAATCAGCCTGTTTATCGGTGATATTCATCACGACAACTTGCATTGGGGCTAACCAAGTTGGGAAACGTCCTGCATATTCTTCTATCAAGATACCCAAGAATCGTTCCAAAGAGCCTAAAATAGCACGATGGATCATCACTGGGGTCTGACGGCTGTTATCTTCGGCAACGTAAGTTGCACCAAGACGGCTTGGCAACGCATAATCGAGCTGCACAGTACCACATTGCCACGCTCGGTCCAAACAATCGTGTAAAGTAAATTCGATTTTTGGTCCGTAGAACGCGCCTTCGCCTGGCAAAATAGTGAATTCAATATTATTGGCACGCAGAGCTTGCTTAAGTGCTTCTTCCGCTCTGTCCCACATCGCATCGTCACCGATACGTTTCTCTGGGCGAGTCGACAGTTTTACTACGATATTTTCAAAGCCGAAGGTAGCGTAAGTATCGTAAACCATCTGGATACAGGCACTCACTTCTTCTTGAACTTGGCTGTCAGTACAGAAAATATGGGCGTCATCTTGCGTAAAGCCACGTACACGCATTAATCCGTGTAACGAGCCTGAAGGTTCATTACGGTGACAGCAACCAAATTCAGCCATACGCAATGGCAGATCACGGTAAGATTTCAACCCTTGGTTGAAGATCTGCACGTGGCCTGGGCAGTTCATTGGTTTGATGGCGTATTCGCGGTTTTCGCTGCTGGTCGTGAACATGGCTTCTGAGTATTTATCCCAGTGACCAGAACGTTCCCACAACACGCGGTCCATCATTAATGGGCCTTTCACTTCTTGGTAAGTGTATTGGTTTAGCTTACGGCGAATGAATCTTTCTAATTCGAGGAAGATGCTCCAACCGTCGTTATGCCAAAACACCATACCCGGTGCTTCTTCTTGCATGTGATACAAGTCGAGCTGCTTACCGATTTTACGGTGGTCACGCTTAGCCGCTTCTTCAAGACGGGTTAAGTGTGTGCTAAGGGCTTTTTTGTCGGCCCAAGCAGTACCATAGATACGTTGCAACATCTTGTTTTCTGAGTTGCCACGCCAATAAGCGCCGGCAATGCTCATTAATTTAAAATGTTGGCAGAAACGCATGTTAGGTACGTGCGGTCCACGACACATGTCAGTGTATTCTTCGTGATGATACAGCGCAGGCGTCGCGTCTTTGCTGATGTTCTCATCCAGAATGGCAATCTTATAATCTTCACCGCGCGCAGCGAATGTATCACGGGCTTCTTGCCAGCTAACGACACGTTTTACTACGTCATAGTTGGTTTTTGCCAGTTGAAGCATGCGCTTTTCTAATGCGTCGATGTCATCTTGAGTCAACTTGTGCTCAAGGTCGATATCATAGTAGAAGCCATTATCGATAACAGGACCAATCGCCATCTTGGTTTCTGGCCACATTTGCTTAATCGCGTGACCTAATAAATGCGCGCAAGAATGGCGAAGAATTTCAACACCTTCTTCGTCTTTGGCGGTAATGATTGATAGCTCAGCATCGGTTTCAATGAGATCGCAAGCATCTTTTAATTCGCCATTAACGCGGCCAGCGATACAAGCTTTCGCTAAACCAGGGCCAATATCAGCGGCAACATCGAGGGTCGATACAGCATGAGCAAACTCGCGTTTGCTACCATCGGGAAGTGTAATTACAGGCATGAAATGTCCTTTCCAGTGGTGACCCACACGTAGGGCCACTTGGTTTTAGTTAATGTAAGAGAAATGCTCGCTAGGTTAAGACAGTACAGGAGTCTTAGCCGCCTTGCGTAGCAGGGCGTTTATTCTAAGGGATTGTAGCTAAAAGGCGCAAGCATATTGACCAGAATTGGGATTGGAAACAAAAAGCAAATTCATGATTTTGCAGTGTCTTGGTAACTTCTTGGTCATCTAACTCCCCTATTCTAGCGCCAGTTTATTGGGCATCACTGAAAACATGACAAGGGAGTTGATATGTTGAACTGCATTCTACTGGCTGTAACACTCACGCACACAGCAACCGCTTTACCTGAGCCACAGGTGAAAATCACAAGCAAATCTTTGATTGATACTCAAGTGTTACTCGTTGATATTAAAAGTGAACTTGAGCAACAGATGCAGCGTTTAACGCTGGATATTACCCAAAATGCCCGCGATGGCGTGTTACACAGCAATGAAATGGAGGGGTTAGTGACGGTAAAGGACTAGTTTTTAGAAGATATAATGATCCAACAAGAAAATATTTAACCAGAAGGTCTATCATGCTGCGTTTTGAGACCGACTTCATCTAAGTCAGTGCACTGCACTCTGCTGTATACTCAAATAGGAAGCACATAAAGCGCACTCAGGTTTCGAATATCGACAAAGCGCAGACAATATAAGCGTACGAAGGGTGAGATGCGTTGATTGAGCGGAGCGATTCGCTCTATTGGCGATAAGGAGTTGCACCATGAGAGTCATGAACAAAATTATTGCTTGTCCCCACTGCGGGCACCATCAAGATATCAGTATCGATGCCAGCTGTGGAGACCAAGATTATTACGATGACTGCCGAATTTGTTGTAATCCGATTCACTTACGCTTACACATCGATGAATCGAGACGAACGGTTGAGCTGTATATCGACTCAGACGACGAGCAAATCTATTAAATGAGATTGCACTACCCGTTGTGATGACACGAAACTAATGCGCTTGCTCGTTAAAACGTCTGGCCAGCACGCGCTCGACGGTGTCGACGATAACTTGCGTTTGGCTGTCGATCTCGATATTGAGTTCATCCCCCACTTTGCACAGGCTTAAATTGGTCAGTTTTAGGGTTTCAGGAATTAAGTGCAACTTAAAACCGGAGTCACTCACCTCGCCAACCGTTAAACTACAGCCATTAACGCCAACAAAACCTTTATAAAAAATGTAATCCATCCATTTAGGCTCAATGCCCAGTGTCAGATCATAATGCTGTTCTGTATGGCTAATATCGATGACTTTGGCCTTAGTATGGATATGGCCAGAGAGAATGTGCCCACCAATTTCACTACCAAAAGTTAACGAACGCTCAACATTAACGCTTTGACCTATAGACAAATTAGCCAGATTCGTCAGTCGCAAGGTCTCTTCCACTACGTCGAAAAATACCCTATCATCAACGACCTGAGTCACAGTAAGACATACCCCGTTATTTGCCACACTTGCACCAATCGCAAGTCCCTCATGCAAATCAGGTTCGAACGCTACCTCAAGGGTATTTAGGCCATCTTTCTTATGTATTGCAACCACCTCGCAGGTGGCTTGAACTATACCTGTAAACATTTTTTGCTCGCTTAATCGTTAAAGGCTGTATTTATGAATCATTCAGGCTATCAAGCCAAACGTTTAATCCAACTGGCGCTGCCGGTACTGATAGCTCAGGTCACTCAGACCATGATGGGCTTTATTGATACTGTTATGGCGGGCCGTGTTAGTGCGGTTGATATGGCCGCCGTCGCAGTCGGCACTAGCCTTTGGTTACCCGCTATTCTGTTCGTCCAAGGTTTGCTGATGGCTTTTACGCCTTTATTTGCCCACTATAATGGCGCGAATAATCAAAAAGCCATCCAACCTTTGGCCTTTCAAGGTGCCTATCTTGCCATTATAGGCGGCATTGGTGTGATGGTTTTCCTCGCATCTGCGCCCTTTGTGCTTAGCCATATGGATTTAGAACCCGAATTATACCGCTTAACCATAGGATATCTCGACGGTATTTTATGGGGCGCGCCCGCATTTGTGCTTTATCAAGTGCTACGCGGCTGCAGTGAAGGTATATCCTATACCTTACCGACCATGGTTATTGGTTTTGTCGGTCTAGCCGTAAATATCCCCGCTAACTATATTTTTATTTATGGACACTTTGGCGTACCGGCCATGGGCGGTGCAGGCTGTGGTATCGCCACTGCACTCGTATTCTGGGCCATGCTAGTTGCCATGACCATTTACATGCAGTTACATAAAAAATTCGCGGCTTTAGCTCCCTTCAGTAAATTTCATCGCCCAGACTTTGAAACTATGAAGAAAATGACCAAACTCGGCATGCCGATAGCAATGGCGCTATTTTTTGAAGTGAGTTTATTTGCCATCATAGCGCTATTACTCGCGCCACTTGGCGCAACAGTGGTCGCAAGTCACCAGATTGCGCTCAACTTTTCTGCCATCGTATTTATGCTGCCGTTATCTATCGGTATCGCGGTATCGATTCGGATTGGTTATTACTTAGGCCGTGATCGCGCCGATATTTCCGCTGTGGTCACTAAAGTGGGCTTATGGCTGGCACTATCCCTTGCTCTAACGACAGCGGTCTTGACCGTATTATTTAGATTCCAAATTGCGAAACTTTATAATGGTGATCCTGAAGTGGTTGCCTTAGCCGGCAGCTTGATGTTGATGGCAGCCCTGTATCAATTATCTGATTCAGTTCAAGTGGTCGCAGCGGGTGCTCTTCGCGGTTATAAAGATACACGCAGCGCTTTTTATATCACGCTGTTTTCCTACTGGGGCATTGGTATGTCACTCGGTTATACCTTAGCTTATACGGACCATATCGTTCCCGCGATGGGCGCCCATGGATTCTGGGCAGGATTGATTGCGGGCTTGACCTCAGCAGCGCTGTTATTTTTCATTCGTCTGCGTTACATCCAAAAGCATGGCGTGCATTTGAGCCTTATTGAAGGTGACAGTGTTCACCATTGATTGCATTAATGGCGAGCGACAGTGCTCGCCTTTTGGTTTATCAGTTTGATTTCGATGCATTCTCTGAAGTAAAGCGAATAAAAAATTGCGGTTTTATCGGCGGCATTGTTGAAACACTGGGCAAGTTGCACAGCAATTCACCATTTGACGACAAATTTGTTTTTTTTGCTTGCCAGCCCTGCGCTATGCCCCTAATATAGCGCTCGTTCCAAGGCGCAACGCTTTTGAATAGCTTGTTAAATTTTGCGATGCACCCGTAGCTCAGTTGGTTAGAGCACTACCTTGACATGGTAGGGGTCGGTGGTTCGAGTCCACTCGGGTGTACCACTCTCTTCAAAGAGTCTAAATTTGAAATTCAAACAGTGCACCCGTAGCTCAGTTGGTTAGAGCACTACCTTGACATGGTAGGGGTCGGTGGTTCGAGTCCACTCGGGTGTACCATTTCTTGCTATAACTGCCTATAAAACTTAAATTTACTATAATCTCCCATTAAGATTTTCAATTTATATTTGTGCCTAATGTAAAACTTTCGTGCCTAAACACATTTTTTTGCAGTGACATTCAAGCATGCCCTCCTCCTTAGTTCTGCCTGATGATGCTTTGATTGCTTAACCTACATTTATCGATGTTTCCTCAAAATTTGCCATATTCCTTTATTTGTGCCTGTTTCGTGCCAAACATGTTGGCACAAGATGCTATTGACGATTTTTATGTTGACCATTACCGTAGTTGGCACATAGGAGTTGATTTAAATTTAAATCTGCCTGAAATAATCAAAGATATTACCCACAGAATAATTCGACCATATATCCCAAATATCGTACAAGTCGATTTTTCAATAACTTTGGAATTGATGTCTATCTTAGAGCGCACAGCTAAATTCGTAAAAATTTGAATAGCTATCCTAAATGTTTGATATCGCAGAATCGTCATATGCTATTGCAGTAAAATTAAGGGCATTCTTGGAACATAAAATACATTATTATATGTCACTATCCCATTAGGAACAAAACATCGAGTTTTATCTAATATTAGTATTTTAAATGATGCTGTTCTTCAAGATAATTAGTTCATTTGAAACTGAACTGCATTTTAATAAAAACATGTGAAACTCTAGTTTTTCCAAGCAGATTTGAGCAGTATAAAAATGCATACATAGTCAGTTTATCAGCAATCTCTCGATCTGCGAACTCATTTTGGGACACTAAAATCTTCTAAGCTCTGAGAGTTTGTGGTTCACTACATAATAACACTAAAAATCGTTTAGCGAATTAGTGATTAACTAAACTTGTTCAAGTTGGCTATTTTATCGTAAGCATTTAGTTGGTCTATAAATGAAACTAATCACAACAGTTGCAACCGATTAAGAAACTGAGCAGTATTTAAAGTGACGTTTTAAGGGGAATGGTAAAAAGGCTACTTCAAAGTAGCCTTTCATAACTTTTATTATTTTTTTGATGATTTACTAGGTTTTAAATCTGGGGTATTGCCGGGAGTATTTTTATTGTCACGTCGGCGTTGATCAGGTTTCCCTGTCGATTCAGCTATTGGTTTCGGACCAGGCTTAAGACTCATGTTAATTATCCTTAGAATTTAAGAGGGATTTCCCTCAAAATAGACATTAGGGCGTAATGGGATTTTTCAAGGTCTGCACAAAAATTAAACTAATACCGTTGTATCCAAAAGTTAAATTTGTCGTCAAATGTCCTTTAGAGCATGTTAAAAGTTTCATAATAAATCAGCACTGATTTATCAGGCACTGTGTAGCATTACTAACATTTGACATGCTTTGTAGCTTACAAGATACTATATAATGGCGCCACGAATCTTGGTTTTAAAAGCAATATTGGACGTTTACTGATGCAGGTGTAATGCGGGCAAGATATTGGGATGTCACCCAGTTTAAATATCGAATTGATGAAACCCTGTAGGGCTCGCAGTCGTATAGAGAAAATACGCTTAACCATTAACGCAGTGGTAATGGCTAAGTCGCTTAAACTCTGAGGGCTACCTTTCTTGGGCTGCTCTACCTTGGCTTTCCACTTAGTAATTGTATCCTCATCTATCCAACCGCGGTTGATTAAAGCTTGGTTGTATTACTTCCAGTTGGTTGTTTTATAGCGAGGTTTTGACACGGTTGTTGGGTAAGTTGACAGGCGATGCCGTTCAGATCAGCGGCTACGGCTTTGGTTCAACCGATTTAGGAAACAAGGTCATTTGAATTTGTAGAGTACATAAATTGCCATGAGTTAAATCTAAACCTCTTACTAAAGGGCCAAATTCAGTGTTCCACACAATTATGTAGTGGCTTACAAAAATTAGCCAACTTGATAGAAACTAGGTGAATTATGCTGCACATTACTAACTCGAAAAAAGATATGCACTTTAATAGAAGTTAAAGTGCATTTTTCGCGTGTTTTAGCGCTTAATCGACGTGTTTTGTGCATTATCGTAACAGATTCATGCAAAACTCAGTTTATGCAGCACAATATGCATAAATAGTCACATATCTATCAGTCTTTAATGTTTTACTCTTAATCAGCAAAGAAAACGCAATAGCATGACTGAGGAGTAAGTAACTCGCTTTTGGACAAAAGCGCGTTAGCTATATTACTCAAAATTGTCTTGTTCACATTACGTTAAGTATGGCGAAGGTCAAAAGCGTAGACATTGCAGAGGTCAATTCTAATTGGATGGCCAAATTCACCGTACCATATATGGACGCCTCAGCTTTTACAACACCGTTGAATGATTGGTTCACTACCATATATTCGGCGTCTAAATAGGCTTTTTTACCCGCGCCATGATGTAAATCCGAAACCTATTACCTTATCACTACATCGGCATTTAATGCCTTGGCACAGTCAGGCTCTAATAGGTACGGTTGACCGTTTATTCATCAGTGCATGTAAACTGTTACGTGATACTTAACGTCTTACGCAAACGCTTTATT
>NZ_JAKKSG010000022.1:0-93940 GCF_025653545.1 Shewanella sp. SW1
CATTTACGGTGGCCATTAGATCACGTGGTTTCGTCGTCTTGTGCCAACTCACCTCTAGCCTACGCCTCATATGATGTTCTTGTTCATCAGCTCGCAAATTTGCTAGCGGCTTCCTTCAGACCAATCCTCGCGGATAAGCCCTTGCCATTCGCTAGTAGTTAACGTTTAATTACAGGATGTTATTGAACGGTGACCTTCCTACAGAGGACTTTCACCTCATTAGTTCATGCCCATGCTGGGCGTACACAACTGGTTCAAACCGTTCGCTTCGCTCACTGGGACGGGCTAAAGCCCGCCCCTTAACCATACGTTAACTGTACGAAAGTATCGAGTTGGTAATGTCGAATAAAACCGTATTAGAAAGACTTTTAAACGAAATAGAGAAGTACGATAAAAATCGTAATGATCGTGATGCTTTTGCACAAATAGTTTATGAGTCAATCGAAGCCCTGGAGGGGATACCCTATTCAGTTCAGCAGCAAGGTAGGGATTGGCAGTACAAAATTGAAACTGAGGAATACTTCGACAAAGAGGGCTTTGAGTCTGAAATCAATGAGGTAATCCCAAAACTTAAAGCGTGGGTCGATGAGCTTATTCAATCCCACAGTTAACAAGGCCTGCCAGAGGGACTGCCAAACCGCGACGCGCTTTGTCTGCCCCTGCTGGCGGCGTTATGCGTACTGATGAGGAGTCTTCTACATGGAACATAATTTTGAGAAGTTAAAAGAGCATATATTGCCTTTGTCCAATTCAACTGACTTTCATCATGCAAAAAACGAGTGGAAACTTGTTGGTGTTGAAATAAATGAAGACTGGGATAATTGTCCCTGTGGGCAATCGATTAAAGAGCTTTGTTATATTGAAAACCAACTCAACAATCAAAAGACTTACGTTGGTAATGTTTGTATTAACAAATTTATTGGCATTGATACTGGTAACTTATTTGCTGGTCTAAAACGAATAGCTAAAAATGACTCAGCTAACGCAAATGAAGATCTAATAATCCATGCTTATAAACTAGGTTATATATTTGAAAATGAATATAGCTTTCTTATGGACACAAAAAACAAACGAAAATTGTCAGAGAAACAACTCGCTTGGAAACAAAAAATAAACAATCGAATTACAAGCCAAACCGTAGTTCGAGCAAAAGTGTAAATACGCATAGCAAGGCGTTTAAATAGAACTAAAACAGTGGGTTACGTTTCGCTTCGCTACACGTTATAACCCACAGTTTTAGTCCGCTTAACGCGGCGTTACCCATAGAAATCTTAATCCGAAACTCAAAAATTAGAGTTGGGAATCTAACACGCATTTGTCCCAAAGCGTGCTGGGTATCTCCTTCAAACCCGCATGTTCCACTAATGCCAAAAAGGTGAGCCGTGGTGATTTGCGAGACGACCGTCCGCCCCATGGACGGAGCGGTCGAGCATCCAAGGACGGACTTGCTGCGAGTCGACGAGCAAATGGTATGGCAAACCTATAAGTCGGGGCCTATGCATTAAGTTCCCTACAGCTTAAGTTATAAGTCACTCAATCGTACTATTCGTGCACTTTTGTCCCAAAGCGTGCTGGGTATCTCCTTCATACAGACTGGTTACACTATTGCCCAAAAGGTGAGCCATGGTGATTGGCGAGACGACCGTCCGCCCCATGGACGGGGCGGTCGAGCATCCAAGGACGGACTGGCTGCGAGTCGACGAGCGAATGCCATGGCAAGCCTGTGAGAGTGGATATCAGCAAACGCTAAACTGCTAACAACTAAAATTACTGGTCCAAAACATTAGTCTCCAACACATACCGGTCCAAAAGTATGTTGCGTATGTCTTTAAATCTACAGATTACGCGAATGCACGAAAGGTGGAACCATGGTGATTAGCGAGACGACCGTTCGCCCTATGGCCGTTCTTTGGCGTCCATGCCATCGCGGCATTTGTGAATCTTTTCATATCAGACGGGGCGGTCGAACATCCACGGATGGACTATTGCGTGTTGCCGAGCAAATGCCATGACTCATCCATCCATCAGATCCAGCTTTTAAGTGTCCAAAAGTGAGTTGTGTGGTTACGAGTGGAGATTGTACGATTAAGTCACTCTATATAATCAAAACTGTCAGTTTGTGTATGAGTTAGCACAAAAAAGGGGAGTCAGTTAACCTGACTCCCCTTGATATTTCAAAGGTTTTTGCATTTAGAATAGCAAGTGAGCAACACCTGCAATCACAGGCAGTGTCACTAAGGTGCGTAGAATAAACACCACGAAAAGCTCAACGAAGTTGACGGGAATTTTACTGCCGATAAGCAGTGCACCGACTTCACTCATATAGATCAACTGAGTCACAGATAAGGCTGCAATTACAAAGCGGGTCATATCTGATTCAATTGAGCTGGCAAGGATTGACGGAATAAACATATCCGCAAAACCGACCACGATTGTTTTAGAGGCTTCAGTGGCTTCTGGAATATGCAGTAATTCGAGTAATGGAATAAACGGCATACCAAGATAGTTAAAGATGGGCGTGTGCTCGGCAATAATCAGTGCCAGCGTACCAATGGCCATTACCACAGGGATAATGCCAAATACCATATCGACAACGTTTTTAATGCCTTCATTTAAGACCGCTTTTATGCCACCGGCACTTGCGGCTTTTTCTAAGGCTTTATCAAAGCCCCAAGATAAGGCGCCATGTCCTGCAGGGATCAGCTCATCATCTGGCATGCGTGGTGTGTCATCTATGTAGTTGTCTTTCTTCCACGATAATGGTGGCAACTTAGGCACAATCACAGCGGCGGCAAAACCCGCGAGGCACACAGTCAAATAAAAGGGCACAAACATATGCTCTAACTTAACTTGTGAGATCACCACTAAGCTGAAGGTAATCGATACCGCCGAGAAGGTTGTACCAATAACTGCGGCTTCTCTCTGGGTATAAAAACGGGCTTCGTATTGTTTGCTGGTCAGCAAAATGCCGACACTGCCATCACCTAACCATGAGGCCATACAATCGATAGCACTACGACCCGGTAGATTGAACACGGGACGCATGACTTTCGTTAAGAGTGTGCCAAAGAGCTCGAGTAGGCCGAAGTTCAGCAGCAGCGGCAGTAACATACCCGCAAAGATAAATACCGAGAACAACACAGGTAATAAGTCGTTTAAGACTAATGCGCCAGTGCTCGAGGAGTTGATGATCTCTGGACCTAAACCTAAGTAAGTCAGTACGATAAACACTGCACCTAAGATCCGAGTCGTCAACCACATAGGGCTGACATTCAATAAACCATTAAGGAAGTGATTTTGTGTAACGAATGTGGGCTTAAACACTTTTGACAGCAAAGAGGCCAGCGCCGTAGTCACAACAATAATAGTCACAATGAGGGTTAGCACACCGCTCAATGCGCCTTGCAGTGCTTTAGATATGATAGCGATAGGAATTGTGATCGCATCGTTGTAGCTGATAGGGGTCATAAATAACAACAGACCAATCAGCGAAGGGACGATAAAGGTGAGTATCGTCTTAATGTTTCGGTTTTTATTTTCAGTAGCCAATGTTGTACACCTTAAAGTACGAGTCGTACATGGTAAATTTGAATAAATAGCCGCACGTAACAAGCTGTCGACGCTAATTAAGGTGCATTTAAATTCAACTCAAAAACGAGAATGGGGAAGATTACTCGCTTAGCTTCTCTATGTAAAACGATTCGCTAGTTAGTTTGATATAAGCAGCAAAACAGCATAGTTATTTTACTTCAGTTGTCGATAAATTAAGAGTGGTTATATTGGCTTGCATTACTATAAAAACATTATTAAACATGGCATTACCATCACTTACCTTAAGTGGGTTAACGACTGGTTAATTACTTGTTTACTGATGTGTGTGAAACTATCTAGATGTTATTTCTGCACAAAAAAACATCAGTAACTTTAGCCCTACCGCCATGTTGGCTGGTTTTCTGTTCGATTTGAAAGTGCAATAGAGATAACTCTGGCTATATAGCGTTGACGAGAACCTGTTGTGCATATCGCGGTAATGTTAAGGAGTCTTGGGTACTAGGATACATTTTTATGCGATAAGCCTTTAAATCGACTTATCTCAAAAAGTGACCTTCTCCATTATCTTGATGCTTTTGTGATTGACTAAAAAGTCGCAAATAACGATGAAAGTAAAAATATTATTCATAAAGCGGATACCCGCCGCTTTAAATCTTCTCATTTCCATGTAAGTTAGTATTACTCCCATCCAGCTCTAGTATTCATGATCGCAAAAGTACAGAAGGTTACGATTAAAGGCGGCTCAACACTGGCCATTAAGTTTGGTTTTTTGGGGATCTTTGGGCTTTTAATTGGCATTGTCATTACTGTTTTGGGGTTCGATGATTCTGAATTCCATCGCTTCAATTTTTTGAATCACACCCTAAGTGAATTAGGGACTTATGGTCATTCGTCTTTCGCTGTCATTCTTAACGGTGGATTGTTTTTTGGCAGTTTAAGCCTCGTTTTCTATTGTTTGTCTTCTTTGCAGCAGGTGACTTCTTGCTGGGGATACCCTTTCTTTATCAGTTTGGCTCTCACTTTTCTGGCTTTAGCGAGCGTGGGATTATTTCCGGTGAACGTGTATCACTTGCATGTTCTTGGGCTGAAATGGTTTTTCTATCTGGGGAGTTTGAGTGCGATCTTCTATTTAGCCTTGGTCTGTTTCGGTAAGTCTAACTTTGGCCGTTGGACTGGGTTGTTGGCGTTAATAGTCTTATGTAGCATGTTGACGTTTCTGTATGCGCCACAGCTCAATTTAGGTTTGACCGAAGGTGATAGACCGTTTTATCAGGAGATGGTATTGCAACTGCCGCGTCCTACTTTGTGGTGGCCAGCCCTACTAGAATGGATTGGACTGGGAAGTTTATTGTGCTGGACAAGTGTGCTGCTTTTTAGCCAGTTAAGCTTCAGCCAAGATCCCAAAATCATTGGCTGAGTTATCTTTAAATTTAGGCTTATCTTCAGCTTTAGGCTATGGATTCACATGCACAGCAAGGCCCGCTTCACCAAACCAATAACCGTTGCACTGGGTTATACCAAGTTTGCTATTCATTGAGAAATCCTGAGTATTTTTAGTCGCTTGAATCGTATCAACCAAAGCATTGGCTTTAGTGATGCAGTCAAGACTACTGGGTAATACTCGAAACACATCGACCCCCATCTGTGTCATTGCCGCTATTTCACTGCGTAAATCTAAACAGCTAGCGGATTGGGTTTGAATTCCATTGAGTCTGAGTAAAGGTTGCTGCTCTTGGGTTTGCGCGAGTAGTCCTTTACTGTATTCACGGCACACCGTTTCGCAATGATCTTTCGTGAGCTGTTTGTGTCTAGCGGTAAAGCAGCGCGCCGAATGGGCGAGTGGTAAATAGCCGTGGCCGAGCACTTCCACCTCAAATGATGGCTGTTCTTGAATCACTTGTTGCAACCAAGCCTTAGATAGCTCCACTGGCATGACAAATCTTTGCATTCCAAACCGCTGTAAAATGTCTAAACTAGCGCGATTGTAGTTATTGATACTCGCGCCGCAGACAAAGGGTAACTTACGCTCTTTAGCAAGATACACTGCCGCCATATCGTTTGCTTCGACGATAAATTCACCGTTATCGACCTGGCGTTTGAGCTCAGTATATTCAGATGGCGCTTCGATTAAGGCCAGCGTTGAAAGCACGACTTCTTTACCCGCCTGCTTGAGCATTTGCGCCAGCTCTAGATAATCGCCCCACTTGAGTTCGCGTCTGCGGCTACAAACCGCCTCACCTAAATACACTAAGGGAATTTGACTGGCGGCGACTTGCTGGTAAAAATCAGTGACTTGCTGTTTCTGCCAGCAATACAACAGTGGTCCTAGGGAAATCTTCATAAGGTGTCCTTTGTCAATCTTGCTCTCTATTTACCTTTTATTGCCAATCGCGCTCGTAGGCGCCAAGCGTAGTGATCTGACCCTCGGATACTTTCGCTAGGGCTTGTTCCCAATGGGGTTGATTTTGGCTTTGTGAGTAAAGCGCTGGATTATTTAGATAGGTGTCTATGGCTTGACGCCATACTCGAGTGACTTGTTCAACATAGGCGGGGCTGCGTTGACGTCCTTCGATTTTAAGCGACACTATGCCAGCCTTGGCTAGCTCTGGAAGTAAGCTTAAGGTATTCAAACTGGTTGGTGATTCGAGTAAATATTGCGGCGAATCTTGATCTGCTGTGATGTAACGGCCTTTGCATACCACGGGATAACCCATTTGTTCGTCGAGGGCTGATTTATCAATTAACACATCGTTGAGCCGGGTTAATCTGTTCTGTCCTTCTTCTTGCCAGCGTACGTGTTTTGCTGGTGAACAAGATCCACCTGTGTTGGGCGATTGGCCCGTTACATAGGATGACAGCTGGCAACGCCCTTCGGCCATAATGCACAGACTACCAAAGGCGAATACTTCCAAATCCACTGGGCTGACTTTAGCAAGATCCCGTACTTGTTTCATGGATAACACTCGTGGCAATACTACTCGGGCGATGTTAAAGGCTTCCTTATAAAAGCTCAGCGCACCCAGATTGGTTGCACTGGCCTGCACCGATAAATGCAGTGACAGGTTTGGATAGTGCCTATGGGCATAATCGAGTAAAGAAAGATCGGCGACAATTAATGCATCCATACCCAGTTTTGCCGCTAAATCGATAGCCTGATACCAACGATGCTCTTCACCGGGCTTTGGAAAAGTATTTAAGGTCAAAAAGATTTTTTTGCCGTGCTTTTGCGTCAGCTCAGTGGCTTCTTGCAATTTTGCGGGGGTGAAGTTTAATCCTGCAAACGAGCGCGCGTTGGTGTCGTCTTTTAACCCTAGATACACAGCGTCGGCTCCGGCATGTAATGCCGACTTTAGCGAGGCCAGATTTCCTGCTGGACACAACAGCTCCATAGTGATGCTCCCGATAAAATGATAGCCGCTGAGTGTAGGTAAGATTGAATGGCGATGAATTGATTTAAAACAGGTTTAAGATCATAAAATCCCGATAAACTGGGATATATCATGTTTTATTCTTGTAGGGTTCCCGCTATGTCCGCTGTTTTTTTCGCAAAATTTGCTCAGCAACTTTTAGAGTTCACCCCAAAAGCCATTGGCTTTCCCCTTGCTAAGATGCCGTTTAGCCTCAAAGCAAAAGCCATCAGCCAATTGCTTGAACTCTTACTTGCCGAGCAAGCTGCTGACGATGAGCTTGGATTTTTGACGGATAAATGGGTCGCGATTCGAGTGGAAGATATAAACTTAGCCTTCGAAGTCAGTTTTAATGGAAAATGGCAAGTCAGAGAGCTCACCGATGCGCAGGTGACCTTTAGTGCCAACTCTGCTGAGCTAGTGTTAGTGGCGGCGGCGAAGGAAGATCCCGACACGCTATTCTTCCAGCGTAAGCTGAGTATTCAAGGTGATACTGAATTAGGACTTGAAGTGAAAAACCTGCTGTTAAGTATCGAATTTGCCAGTATGCCAGCCCCAATTCGTCTTAGTGTTGAAAAGCTTGCCGCTGTGATTGAGCGTCTGCAAATTGAAGCGAAACCGACAATTATTCTCGCCAAATCCCCTAGTTTTAATTAATGCTAACTTTTATATAAAACAAAAAGCCCCGATGAGAAATCATCGGGGCTTTTTTGAAACTGTTTGCTATTAATTATTTTTGTGTCACGGTTAAGTTTATTTTTGCGTTAACACGGCAAATTTCACTAACAATTCGTCGTTAGATTCGACACGGTTTGGATCTGGGTCGATGCAATCAATGGGGCAGACAGACACGCAAGTCGGTTTGTCGTAGTGACCCACACATTCGGTGCAACGGTCTGGATCGATTTCATAGATCTCTTCGCCCATAGTGATGGCCTGATTAGGACATTCAGGTTCACACATGTCGCAATTGATGCAGCTATCGTCGATCAGTAGTGCCATGATCTTAACCTAGTTCATGTGGGTTGCGAGTATCCTGACCTTGGGGCAAGTTACGCAGCAAAATACCGTGGCTCAAATCGACTTCTTTCGGCACGGGTAGATACACAGTGTGCCCCGAACCTAAACCGGCTTCAACCGCTTCAGCTTTGCGATTTTCGAGTTGTTCAATCGTCAAACTGATATTGCCCTGCGGCGTCATCAGTTCAACACTGTCGCCAACGGAGAACTTGTTTTTTACTTCAATTTCGGCCAATCCTGCAAGATTACGTTTTCCCGTCAGTTCACCTACAAATTGTTGGGTGTCACTAACTGAGTAGCCATAGTCATAATTTTGATATTCATCATGCACATGGCGACGTAAAAAGCCTTCGGTATAACCACGGTGGGCTAGGCCTTCTAATTGATTCATTAGACTGCGGTCGAAATCTTTACCCGATGAAGCATCTTCAATCGCGCGGCGATACAGTTGTGCGGTACGGGCAACGTAATAGAAGGACTTAGTGCGGCCTTCAATTTTGAGCGAGTCTATGCCCATTTTAGTCAGGCGCTCAACGTGCTGAATGGCCCGTAAGTCTTTAGAGTTCATGATATAAGTGCCGTGCTCATCTTCGAAGGCGGGCATGTATTCGCCGGGGCGATTGGCTTCCTGTAGTAGGTAAATTTGATCTGTGGGAGCGCCTGCGCCTAAGGTCGTTAGCGTTTCAATTTGCACCGCATTTGGCATGGCAATGATGTCACCGCTGTCATTTTGCTGCGCTTCGTGTACATCGTATTTCCAGCGACAAGCATTAGTGCAGGTGCCTTGGTTAGGATCGCGTTTATTGATATAACCCGAGAGTAAACAACGGCCTGAATACGCCATACACAGGGCGCCATGCACAAACACTTCAAGCTCGATATCGGGGCAGCGCTGACGAATTTCTTCGATTTCATCTAAGGACAATTCGCGTGACAGGATCACGCGTTTGATGCCTTGGGTTTGCCAAAACTTTACCGAGGCCCAGTTGATGGCATTCGCTTGCACGGATAAATGCACCACTTGATCAGGAAACGCTTCACGCACCATCATGATTAAACCTGGATCGGACATGATCAGTGCGTCAGGCTTCATCGCCACTACGGGTTCCATGTCCTTGATATAGGTTTTTAGCTTGGCATTGTGGGGCGCGATATTGCTCACCACATACAGCTTTTTACCGAGTGCATGGGCTTCTTCAATCCCAGTGGCAAGGTTTTCCATTTTAAAGTCATTGTTACGTACCCTTAGACTATATCTTGGCTGACCGGCATACACTGCATCTGCACCATAGGCAAAGGCGTAGCGCATGTTCTTTAAGGTTCCAGCTGGAGACAGCAGCTCAGGTTTAAACATAATCACTCTCAAATGGGTTAATAAATGACGCGGTGCGCGGGGGCGGCATTTTACACAATGAAAGTAGGGGTATGCAAATTGCCTTAGTTAACTTTAGCAGTACTTCACATTTTACGAATATAGTGAGTTTGGCTTAGATCAACTGGAGCGGAATATTTCAACTTGAGTGATGATTGAGGTCGATGATCAAGACAGATAAGTAAGGCAAAATTGATAACGCAATCATACAAATTATTAACGTCTGCAGTTTTTTCTACGCATCTAATGACAGCCAACTGATATACTCCAACAATCCAATGTTGATGTTTACAGATTGATGGGAGTTAAGATGTCTACCGAACATCTACTGTTAGTCAGTTTATTAAAAAAACTAAAAGACGATGCCTTAGTACTACCGACCTTGCCTGAAGTGGCGATGCGGGTGCAAGAAGTGGTTGGACGCTCCGATGCGAGCCTTAAGCAAGTGGCTGAAGTGATCGGTCAAGATGCAGCGATTTCTGCGCGTATTATTAAGGTCGCCAACAGCGCGTTATATAGCCGAGGCGTGCCAGCTGAAAGTATCAACAGTGCGGTTTCTCGTATTGGTTTAATCCAGATTAAAAGCATTGCCACTTCGGTGGCGATGGAGCAATTGTTCATTTCCACCAATGAAATGGTGTGGGAAGTCATGGACGAAGTGTGGCGTACCTCAATCGATGTAACTGCTGCGTCTTGTGCCATGCTGCAGATGTACAATAAGCGTCATTCAACCAGTCGGTTAAATTTTGATACCTTAACCTTAGCTGGACTCGTGCATAACATTGGCGCTTTACCTGTATTGACAGAAGCGGAGGCGCATCCCCATTTATTCACTAGCATTGATCAATTACGCGCGCTCGTACGTAAAATGCAAGGGCCTTTGGGTCGTGCGGTTTTGAAAAGTTGGGATTTCTCTACCGAAGTGATGGAAGTGGTTGAGCGTTGGGCTGATTTACCTTATCTACCCGATCATGTCACCTATCTCGACTTTATCCGTGCAGCGGCCTTTTATACCGGTGAATTGCGAGCGGGCACTGAACTAGAGCAACGTCTCGGTGTGTTTGTCGCCCGTGGATTACCTGTGACGACCGATGATTTAGCCAGTGATGAGTTTATGGATAAATTCCATTCAATTAGAGAAAGTTACCAATAATCGTTAGGCCTAAATGGAATTCAAATGGCGCTGATATCTTTTATCGTGTCATTTGAGAAAAAGCTTACGTGGTATGGCAGAGGCCAAGGTATGTTCGTAATCGGGTTAGTTGTCGCTTCTCTCGCTTTATTGATATTTTCATTGTATATCCTGCAGTCAAAATACAGATCTTTACGGTCGCAGCAAAATTTTTTAGCACAGCTTTGTACCCAGCTAGAGCAGCAAAAGGTTGAACGCCAAGCTTTAGACATTGGCATCGTCCCCCAAGCGTTTGCTCCTCTCTACCATACTTTAAATGAATTATTAAAGGCGTTACCGGCAAGTGTGGGTAAGGATAAGCTAACAGGACTAGTTAATCGTGTCGGCTTGAAACGTACTCTTACTGGCATGATGCCGCTGACTCAAGGGACATTAGTGCTAATTGATATTTATCGATTTCGCTATGTGAATGATCTCTTTGGTTTTGTATTTGGCGATATCCTGCTGAAGCAATTTGCCGAACGCTTAAACAGCTTAAGTTTATCCCCGAGATTAATCGCACGCCTCAATGGTGATGAATTTTGTTTGTATTACGAGCAAGCGTTGACTGAGGAGCAATTAGTCCACTTAAGAGGGCGGTTGCAAGTGCCTTTTAACATTAAGAACACGCCAGTCAGCGTTAAGCTTCAAATCGGCTGTCTGCATTTACAAGAACACCATGCCGACACGAGTCAGATGCTACGTCGAGTCGATTTGGCGCTGAAGAAAGCCCGCCATTCTCGTAGCGCGATTGCATACTATGCCCAAAATGATGATATTCGTCAGTTAAGGGAACTGAAAATTATCGATAGTTTGCCTAAAGGTTTGCAACGTAATCAAGTATATATGGTGTATCAAGCTAAACAGGATATTGCCACGGGTCGATGTTTTCAGGTTGAAGCCTTGATGCGTTGGGAGCATGACGAACTCGGGATTATTTCTCCTGGAGAATTTATTCCCTTAGCCGAATATGCTGGCATGATTGATTTAGTCAGCCAATGGGCACTCGATCAGGTTTTAGTACAGCAGGCAAAATGGCGCGCGGCAGGGATACAATTGTGTGTTGCAGTTAACCTGTCGACACGGGACCTTGACAGTGAAACCTTACCCCAAGAAATTGCTGCAAGATTAGCCTATTACCAGCTCCCACCCGAATCTTTGATGATCGAAATTACTGAAAGCACTTTAATGGCCGATTTGACTAAGGCAGTCGAGACGTTAGGAAAGATACGTGCCTTAGGGGTTAGACTTGCAATTGATGATTTTGGTACGGGTCATTCTTCTTTAGCTTATTTAAAGCATTTACCCGTTAATGAAGTCAAAATCGATAAAGCCTTTTTAAAGGATCTAGAGCAGGATAAACCGTCGGAATACATCCTCGAAGCCAGTATTAATATTGCTAAAAAACTCGGTTATGAGGTAACTGTTGAAGGAATTGAAACGCTTGAGATCAGAGATAGGTTAGTGGCTATGGGGGTTGATACTATACAAGGTATGTATTACGCGAAGCCCATGAGTGCCGCCGAACTCGAAATGAACTGGGCCCAACTACATAATACAATCTAAACCTTGTGCTCATTAAAGTAAGCGCTCGTCAAATCAAATGCTTGTTAAATCAAGAGTATTAAGGCTTGCAACCGAGCCTTAATACTGTCCAGTTATCGTTATTTGAGTTGTACTTCTTTGAGTGATTTTTGTTGCCTTTGCTGATGTCGAAATAAGCTCAGAAAATCGCGCGCGTACTTGTATGTAAGAGTATTAGCTTTGTTCGCTTGATGTGAAACCAAGACTTAATATGGCGATTAACTCTGCCGGCATAGGCGCTAATTGGCGGGCTTGATTCATACACACCATTTCAATGGTTGCCGTGACCGCAGGCTTTTTACCCTGTGGACGCCAAATCTCCTGCTGCCACACAGTGCGATACTTGCTCTCAAAGTAAAACTTAGTGCGAACATCGATAATATCGGCAAATTCCACCCCCTCATGGCACAACATATCGCTACGATACACAGCAAAACCCAGTTGGTTTTGTTGCCATAATGCACTTAAACGCTCAGCACCAATCACATGTTCACGGGCGCGCTCGAAGTATTTCAAAAAGTTGGGGTGATACACAACGCCAGAAAAATCAGTATCTTCATAGTAGATTTGCACTGGGAAAGAAAAGGTCTGGCTAAATTGCGGCATGGGGCTAGGGCTATTCTAGATAGTTTTATTGCGCAATAGTCTAGCGCCTTATCTCTTAAAACAAAACCTCTAATGCGGAGAGACAAAATTGCTGTTAAGGGAAATGTGCAGACTACTTTAGGTCGGCAACGGCGATGCTTAATCTGGAGATGATTGACAATGTGACGACTGAAATCGTCATTAGATTCGATTATGGGACGCTTTTCTGCTTATAGATAAAATGCTTGTTACCCAAAAAATATCACGCTAATCAGGCAGTAAAATCACACTATCGTGCCTAATTCATTAATCCCTTCCTATACTGATAACTGCAATCCCTTTCTTACGTTGATTTGCTAGGTTGAGAGCTTTATATGAGCGAAATTAAAAAATCAGAAATATTGACTGAGAGTGGCACAAATGAACTCGAAATTATTGAGTTTCATCTACATAAGACACTTCCTAACGGTGGCCATAAGGTGTGCCATTACGGTATTAATGTCGCCAAAGTGAGAGAAGTAATTAGGGTGCCAGAAACGTCAGATTATCCCAATGCCCAGCGGCACATGGTTGGGGTGTTCTCGCTGCGAGAAAAGTTGATTCCTTTGGTCGATCTTGCCGGTTGGCTCGGAATATCGACACCAGAGGATTTAACCCACAAAGTGGTCATAGTGACTGATTTTAATAAGATGATTAATGGATTTTTAATCGATAGTGTTCGTAGCATCCATAGAGTGTCGTGGGAGCAAGTTGAATCGCCGAGTCAATTTTTAGAAGCGGGTGAAAATGATTGTGTCGTTGCCGTAGTGCGCCGTGATGGCATGCTCATTATGATATTGGATTTTGAGAAAATTATTGCTGACATTAATCCTGAACTGAGTATGGATAAGTACGATGTCACGCTCGATAGAAGTGTATTGATCAATGATAAAATGCTGGCGAAACGTGAAGCGAAAACGATTTTAATTGTCGATGATTCCGCTTTTATTCGTAAGATGATCGAAAATACCCTTCGCAGCGCAGGTTACAACATTATTACAGCCAAAGATGGTGGTGATGCCCTTGAAATGCTGATGGAATTTGAGAATCTTGCTGACCAAGATAATGCTTCTATCTCTGATTTTGTCAGCGCCATTATTACGGATGTTGAGATGCCTCGCATGGATGGCATGCATTTGGTGAAACGCTTAAGAGAATCCAAGGCGTATCGACAAATGCCAATTGTGATGTTTTCCTCTTTAATGAGTGAAGATAACCGCGCAAAGGCGATGGCATTAGGTGCTAACGATACCATTACTAAACCAGAAATTGGTCGTATGGTCGGTATGATAGATAAATACGTATTCGAAGAGTAATGCTATTTCACTTAGCGGCGATATTTGAATATGGGGTATTCGAGTCATCGCTATCAACGTCTTGAGTGATTCTTCAATGACAAACCATATCAAAGTAAAAAGCCATATTCACCGAGGCGAATATGGCTTTTTTGTAGGGTAAACGTTGTTTACTAGCGAATGATCATTTGATCGCGCTCTGGTCCAACAGAAACCATGCTAACGCGCACACCCATTAAGTCTTCAATACGTTCAACATATTGTTGTGCGGCGACTGGCAGGCTCTCGAAGGTGCGACAACCGGTAATATCTTCGCTCCAGCTTGGCATTTGCTCATACACTGGGCTCAACGCGGCAGTTTGTGGCCAAATTGGGTTCTCAGTGTGCTCACCTTCATAGGCAACACATATTTTCAGATCTTTCATGCCTGACAGGCAATCAATCTTAGTTAGGGCAATTTCAGTTGCCGCTTGCAACTCAACACCATTACGGGTGGCAACAGCATCGAAGTAACCCATGTCACGTGGACGGCCTGTGGTTGCACCAAATTCATTGGCGTTTTCACGGAAGGCGTCTTGCTCTTCCATAGCCGTCACTAAAGTGCCAGTACCTACTGATGAGCTAAAGGCTTTCGCTACCGCAATCACGCGCTCTGGGCGCAGGGCTGGTAAACCACTACCGATACCTGCGTAAGCCGCAGTCACGTTTGATGAGGTGGTATAAGGATATTCGCCGTAGACTAAGTCGCGGCCAGCACCTAATTGCGCTTCAAACAGTAAGCTTGCATCTTGTTTTTGTAATGCTTTTAATGGCTCAGTCACATTACAAATAAATGGACGCCATGGCGCAGTCACTTCTAACAACCATGCGGTCATTTCAGCGGCGGTTTGATTAAAATCGCAGCTTGGATAAAGTGCCTTTAATTGTGGCATTTTCCAGTCGAGCATAAATTGAATACGTTCTTGCAGCACTTCAGGTTGGTTTAACCAACCGACTAAAATGCCTTTTTTCATCACGCGATCACCATAGGCAGGTGCAATCCCTTGACGGGTTGAACCATAGGCTAAATCGCCAAGACGTTGTTCTTCTAAGGTATCTTCTAATGCATGTAAAGGTAAGCACAGGGTCGCACGGTCAGAAATGCATAACTTAACATCAACACCGGTCGCTTGTACTTCAGCAATTTCTATGCTGAGCTTTTCAGGGCTGATGACCATACCAGGGCCTAATACTGCGATGCAGTTAGGGTTGAAAATGCCACTTGGTAATTGGTGTAATTTAAAGGTGCCATAGTCGTTGACTACGGTATGTCCGGCGTTGTTACCGCCTTGAAAGCGAATACTGGCAGCGGCATCCGCGGCTAAATAATCTACGATGCGGCCTTTGCCTTCATCACCCCAATTTGCACCCACAACCACGATCGACGGCATAACAACATCTCCTCATTGATTAAGACGCTATGCTAGACCCGTCATTTGAATAAGAGAAATTAATTATGGTTATCATCTCAATAAGGATTTCATATATCATTGGCTATAATTAACGCTAACACGCAGCAAAAGGAGGTTTTATGCTCGATATCCATTGGTTAAAGACCTTTGTGACTTTGGCTGAACATAAGCATTTTGGCAAAGCGGCCACGGCGCTGCATATGACGCAGCCTAATGTTAGCTTGCATATTAAGCAGTTAGAGCAAAGCACTCGAGTCAAGCTGATTGACCGTAATCCCTTTCGATTAACGCAAGCGGGATTTCGCCTGTTAGAGAGCAGTCAGAAAACGTTAATGGAGCTGCAAATTTGTCAGGCGGATCTCAATGCGATTAACGACCTTAGCCAAGGCACCTTGACCATTGCCGCCAGCGACATTATCTCGCGGTTATTGTTGATCCAGCCGTTTCAGCTCTTTAAGGCGGAGTTTCCGGGGATCGATTTCTCGCTGCTCAATACCACATCATCCCAAGCTTCTGAACTGGTGAAAAATGCTGAGGCCGATTTAGGGTTTGTGATCGCGCAAAAGGAGAGTCAGCCGCTGCATTTTACTGAGTTACAGCAGATAAAATGGTGTGCAATAGGGGACAATTTACAGCAATGGCAGCAGGCAAACCTCTCTGTGGATACGCCCTTGGCTGAGCAACCGACGTTGATTTTACTGGGCCATGATACGCGAACCCGCGAATTGCTCGATCCCGCACTGCCGTCGCTGAATTTGCCTAATTACAGAATTATGGAGGTGGGCAGTGTGGACGCGCAAATCGATTGGGCCGAGGCGGGGTTTGGGGTAGCTATCGTGCCGGAGTTTTCGGTTTATACTAAGGCGAATTTGACCACTAAAGTGACTCCTCTGCCACAATTTCCCACAACCAGTTTGGGCTATATTGTGCGCCAGAATCAGATCCTGTCTAAGGCCATCAAGCAGCTATTATATTGGGTGAATCAAGAGATCATTCGCTCGCAGCGGTAATTTCTCATTCGCTTGCAGCGATAGGGGATTAGTCAGCGACTAAGAGTAATTTTTCGTATTGGCCTGTGGCTTTTAGCTGTGATAAGCCCGCATCGAGTTGGGTCGCTAAGGTCTGCGCCTGTGGATTTTCCTTCGAGAAGGCTAAAAAAATATCGCTGCTATGGTTAGCAAATACAGGAATGACGTCATCATCTACGCCCATTTTTTTCAGGTTTTCTTTCGCGACTAAATCGAACATTAAGGCGGCATCTATGCGTCCAATCAACAATAAATTAATTAATTGCTGCTGATTAGCGACGGTGACGATATTGAGCTGTTGCTGTTTGACTAATTTGGGAAACTCATCGCCATATTCATAGCTTTTAATTACTCCAATAACCGCGCCTTTGGGTAGTGCCCATTTGTTATCAGCCAATATAGGTTTTTGTTTCTTTTGATAAAATGATGCGGTTGCAACAAGCAGTGGGGTTTTGCCAAAGATAAAACGTTGCTCGGTGCTGTTCTCGCGGGTGACATTAAATACGCCGTCTACTGCGCCTTTTTCTGCCATCATCAAGGCACGAGAATAGGGCACTACTAAGCTATTTACTTCAATATGCGACTGCTTAAAGGCGGCTTGAATTAAACGGTGGGAAATACCTTGGCCAAACTGATTGGCAAAGGGCGGCCAACTGTCTTCTGCAGCTAAAGTTATCGTCTGAGGTTGGGATTCTGCGGGCACAGCATTGCTTTCTTGGGCGAGTGCCATGTTGTAAACCATAGATGCGAGTAATAAAACGACGCCAAGTATTAATGCTGAGGGCAAATTTAATGCCTGCTGCATCCTGAGCTTCACTCTGTTCCCTACACGCATTTTGCTGCCATCTCCCTGCTTAATATATGGCTTTTATAGCATAAAGAATTATATCTAGACTAATGATTTGAATATTAATTATTGATAGCGAGTACTTTTGTGATGTTTATAGGATATTTCAACAACCTCAGTTCGCTGTGTGCGGGTCTATTACTTTCGTTTACTGTGTTTACCATATTTAAGTGGGATTTTGCGCTGGGCAACGAATGAACAGGCTTAGCATTTTTGCTAAGTAGAAGAAATTGAAATGGATAGGTTTCAAAACTGCCATCAAACGAACCGCTAAAGTGCTTAGTGAGGTTCGTTTGATGGTGTGTTGTGTTGTGTTGATGTTAGCTGGGCTATTTGATCTTAGTGGCTTGCATCGTAAACCAAGTCTTATAGGGCTGATACTTGTCATAGCACCAATGGAATAGCGTGCTATAGAAGAAGAAAAAGATTAAAAAAACCGCTTCTAAGCCCATGGCTGCCAACCAGCCTATCTGTAAAAACCAAGCGATGGTCGGTATGCTAATGAAAATAAGTCCCCCTTCAAATCCAAAGGTATGCAGTATTCGGGTTTTTAAAGTGCGTTGCTTTCGATTTGCCCCAAATACCCTGTCGAATCCAAGGTTGTAGAAGTAGTTCCACACCACGGTATAAAGACTCAAAGCGATACCGACTATGACAAGCTCACTGGTTCCCTTGCTTGATATGAGGGCAGAAACCGGGATAATAATCGCGAGGGCAATTGCTTCAAAGAGTAAGGCGTTAAAGATACGTTCTGTCGTTTTCATGGCTATTTCCCATTCATTCAATGTGACTATGGCCATAATTTTATCTAGTATAGGGATAACTAATAGTTAGATAGTATCGGTAAAAGCAATATGTTTAGTCTCGAACAACTCGAAGCCTTTATGGAAACCGTAGAATCTGGTTCATTTTCGAATGCCGCAAGGCAACTTAAGAAAGCACAATCCGTGGTTAGCCAGCATGTGATGAATCTTGAAATTGACTGTGGGGTTGAGTTATTTGACCGTTCGGGTCGTTACCCAGTATTAACGGCCGAAGGCAGTAAATTACTGCCCTACGCAAGAGCGACGATTCTTCAACATCGTAGACTCAAACATACCGCCTTATCGCTTTTTGGTCGTCAATCTTCAGAAGTGTGCCTTGCGGTGGATGAAGGTATTCCGATACAGAGAATATCCGAAATCATACGGTTGTTAGAAAGTGATTTTCCTAATATCGAACTCGAATTTCTCAGTGCCTCAAGCATAGATATTATCGACATGGTGCATTCTGGAAGAGCATCAACAGGGCTGATCTTTAGTGAATTATCTATGCCAAGTAGCATAGATTTTGAGAGTATCGGGGTGATTAAATTCGATCTTTATGTGGCGAGTTCGCATCCCTTAGCAAAATCAGTTGCACCGAACATGGACGCATTGCGACTGTATCGACAATTACTCATCCGCTCACGTAATACTCAAACCAGTAGTTTTCAGCAGGCGTTTAGTCCTGATGTTTGGTATGCCGATAACTATTACGTGTTATTGGAGCTCGCATTACAGGGCCATGGTTGGTGTCTGTTGCCAGAGCACATGGCATCCAGCTCAGTTTTATCGGGCAACTTGACTCGGGTCCCTATAGAGTTTGAGCAGATAGGCTGGTATGCAAACGTCGATGTGATCCAGCATCAAGATAAAAGCAGCCTGCCATTATTGAAACGACTCAGACAACTGTTTAGAGAACTCTTGGTTGTGCAGAAGTAAATGGCTGGGCAGAAATAAAGCAAAGCATAAATAAAACCCCAGTAAGTGAGGACTCGACTGGGGTTATTGTTTGTGCACATCAGGATTTATGCATTAGGATTTATGGATCAGGACTCATCATTGCACGGAAAGTTAGCTAGCACTAGCTCGGCGACTTTGCGTAATTCATTCGGGCAAATCCCACTGGTCGCTTGTACGGCCATGCCTTGCAAAACTGTGCCTACATAACGGGCAAGCAGTAACGGCTCGGCATCTGCGGGCAAATCCCCTTCATCTTTGGCGCGTTGCAGTCGTTCGCACAGGGCGATTTCACCGTCGCGACGACGATTAATCAAGGTATCTTTAATCGCTTGCCCTGCTTCACTGCAGGTTAATGCCCCTTGAACAATCAAACATCCCTGCGGATGGCTTTTATCCACAAAAGAGCTCGCAGCCCCGAGCAGCATCGACTCGACCACCAGATAGGCGGTTTTCTGCTCAAGTGCGGGATAGAAAAACGCACAGGGGCGTTGTTCATATAATTCTATCGCTTTGAGAAATAACTGTTCTTTATTGCCGAAGGCGGCATAAAGGCTTGGCTTATTAATGCCCATAGCTTGGGTTAAATCGGTTAACGACGTACCTTCAAAACCTTTGCGCCAAAAGACTTCTAAGGCTTTTGCTAATGCATCGTCAGTGTCAAAAGCTCGTGGGCGACCAACACAGGGCGTCTGGGTGACGGTTGACATCATTAGGCTCCTCAATTCTCAATTGCCCCTAGGATAGACATGGGTTTAGTCCCTGTCCAGCCACACTTGCTACCTATGACGGACTTAGGGGATATGTCTACTTAGTCATTCAAGGTGTCACCTAAGTTCAGCATGGTATCTGCGTTAGTCAGTGTTTGCTTCAATATTCATCAAAATGCTTTGCAGTTCAAACTCGTAGCCTTTTGCCTCTGGACGCATTGCATGCCTAGGGTAAGTGCACACTTTTATTTAAATACCGTTCGGTACGTAAATTTGTTGACAGCATCATTTTACACTATATATTACCGTCCAGTACAGAATATTTTTTACCAGTCGGTATTTAATTGGTTTGGTTTGTAACACAGCTGCATGTGTGTGGTTCGAACAGCGTGAAATGCCCGCCACTTTGAGGATAGTAATATGATGAGTAACAAACCTTTACGAATAATGATGTTAACGGCTGTGGCTGCTTTCGTCCTTTCAGCTTGTGGTGAGCAAACAGCGCAGCAGGGACCTGCACCGAGTGCGCCTAAGGTGGATGTCGCTCAGGTATTACATGAGCGAGTCACCGAATGGGATGAGTTTACCGGTCGTTTACAGGCGCCAGAAAGTGTCACCCTTATCCCGCGGGTGTCGGGCTATATAGACTCAGTAAATTTTAAAGAAGGCGCCTTAGTGAAAAAAGGCGAAGTGTTATTTCGCATCGATCCAAGCGTGTTTGAAGTGGAAGTGGCCCGGTTAAAAGCAGATCTTGCTAGCGCACTCTCTGCTGAGCAACTGGCCACTAATGATTTTGAACGAGCACATAAGTTATTTGACCAAAAGGCGGTCTCGGCCGAATTACTCGATACCCGTGAGTCGAATAAACGTCAGACTGCAGCCGCAGTCGCTTCGGTGAAAGCAGCACTCATGCGCGCCGAGCTTGATTTAGCTTATACCCAAGTGCAAGCGCCGATTGATGGCCGCGTATCCTACGCTAACGTCACTGCGGGTAACTATGTCACCGCAGGGCAGAGTGTGCTGACCAGCTTAGTCTCTACCGCCAGCATGTATGCCTATTTTGATGTGGACGAGCAAACCTACCTTAAATACGTGAAGTTAACCGCGCAGAACAAACGTAACGATCCCCGTGCTGGCGATAATCCTGTTTACATGGCTTTAGCCAATGAGCGCGATTATCACCATATTGGCATGGTCGACTTTGTGGATAATGCGATGGATAAGCAGACGGGTACTATTCGAGTGAGGGCCACTTTTGACAATGAAGACAATAACCTATTGCCAGGCTTGTTTGCGCGTCTTCGTACTGCGGGCAGTGGCGCCTATGAGGGGATCTTGATTGACGATAAAGCGGTTGGCACAGATCTCAATAATAAGTTTGTGCTGGTCGTCGCTCATGATGGCACGGTCGAATATCGCGGTGTGACCTTAGGCGAAAAAGTCCAAGGACTGCGCATTGTAACCCAAGGCTTGATGGCCGAAGACAAGATCGTCGTCAACGGTATGCAACGCGTTCGTCCTAAGATGCAAATTGAGCCAAACATAGTGGACATGGTCGACAGCTACAAGCTCGAGGCGCTACGCCAAGCCCAGTTAATACTCGATAAAAACCAAGAGCATTTGACTGCGCAAGCGGTCGAAACGGCTAGCCGCGGTTAAGGAATAGAACACCATGTTGTCGCAGTTTTTCATTAAAAGACCAATATTTGCAGCCGTGCTGTCATTGCTGTTTCTTATCACGGGGGCGATTGCCGTTTGGCAGTTGCCTATTACCGAATATCCAGAGGTAGTGCCACCAACGGTAGTGGTCACTGCTAATTATCCTGGCGCAAATCCTAAAGTGATTGCCGAAACTGTGGCTTCACCGTTGGAGCAGGAAATTAACGGCGTCGAAGACATGTTGTATATGTCATCGCAGGCGACGTCCGATGGACGCATGACCTTGACCATCACCTTTGCGATTGGCACGGATGTGGATAAGGCACAAACCCAAGTGCAGAGCCGAGTGGATCGCGCTATGCCCCGTCTGCCGCAGGAAGTACAGCGCTTAGGTATAGTCACCGAAAAATCATCGCCAGACTTGACCATGGTGGTGCATTTGTTATCGCCGGATAACCGTTACGACATGTTGTATCTGTCTAACTATGCGGCGCTAAACGTCAAAGACGAGTTAGCGCGGATTAACGGTGTCGGCGCTGTACGTTTGTTTGGCGCCGGCGAATACAGCCTGCGGATTTGGCTTGATCCCAATAAAGTCTCGGCGCTGGGTTTATCGCCAGCGGACATTATTGCCGCCGTACGTGAGCAAAACCAACAGGCAGCAGCGGGCAGTTTAGGCGCGCAGCCCAGTGGCAGTGCTGACTTTCAACTTTTAATTAACGTGAAAGGCCGTTTAACTGAACTGTCTGAATTTGAAGATATCATCATCAAAGTTGGTCAGAATGCTGAAGTGATCCGCCTTAAAGATGTCGCGCGGGTGGAACTCGGTGCAACGAGTTATGCGCTGCGCTCTTTACTCGATAATAAGGATGCGGTCGCTATTCCTGTATTCCAAGCATCGGGTTCTAACGCGATTCAGATTTCCGACGATGTGCGCGCCAAAATGGCTGAGCTGTCTAAAGGATTCCCTGAAGGACTCGAATACGAAATCGTTTACGACCCAACAGTGTTCGTGCGTGGCTCGATTGAAGCTGTGGTAAAAACCCTGCTCGAGGCAGTGTTGCTGGTGGTGTTAGTGGTGGTGCTATTCCTGCAAACTTGGCGCGCATCGATTATTCCGCTGGTGGCCGTGCCTGTGTCTTTGGTCGGTACCTTTGCCTTTATGCATCTGCTCGGTTTCTCGTTAAACGCCTTGTCGCTATTTGGGCTGGTGCTCGCCATCGGTATCGTGGTTGACGATGCCATCGTCGTGGTCGAAAACGTCGAGCGTAATATTGCCGCAGGATTAAGCCCAGTTGCGGCAACACAAAAGGCGATGAAGGAAGTGACTGGCCCGATTGTGGCAACCACCTTAGTGCTGGCGGCGGTGTTTATTCCAACGGCCTTTATGAGCGGTTTAACCGGGCAGTTCTATAAACAGTTTGCCTTGACTATTACTATCTCGACCTTTATCTCGGCGATTAACTCACTCACTTTGAGTCCGGCATTATCGGCGCTGTTACTCAAGAGCCATGATGCACCTAAGGACGGCTTAACGCGTCTAATGGATAAGTTGTTTGGTGCTTGGTTATTTGTGCCTTTTAATCGCTTATTTAACCGTGCATCCGATGGTTATGGCTGGTTAGTGCGTAAGGTTATCCGTTTTGGCGGCATTATTGGTCTAGTGTATTTAGGCATGGTGGCGTTAACGGGTGTGCAATTTGCCAATACACCAACGGGTTATGTGCCCGGCCAAGATAAACAGTATTTAGTGGCCTTTGCTCAGTTGCCCGATGCGGCATCCCTTGAACGTACGGATAGTGTGATCAAGAAGATGTCTGAGATTGCGCTAAATCACCCCGGAGTCGCGCACTCGATTGCCTTCCCTGGCCTTAGCATCAACGGTTTTACCAATAGTCCTAACTCAGGCGTGGTGTTTGTCGCGCTCGATGATTTTGACTCGCGTACCAGTCCTGAACTGTCGGCGAATGCCATTGCAGGACAGCTGAATCAGCAATTTGCTGACATTCAGGATGCGTTTATTGCCATCTTCCCGCCGCCACCTGTGCAAGGCCTCGGCACTATAGGAGGGTTCCGTCTGCAAATTCAAGACAGAGCCAACCTTGGTTATGAGGCCTTGTATCAGGTGACCCAACAAGTGATGTACAAGGCGTGGGCCGATCCAAAATTAGCGGGGATTTTTTCCAGCTATCAAGTGAACGTGCCACAACTTGAACTGGATATCGATCGGACTAAAGCGAAACAGCAGGCAGTGTCGCTCGATCAAATTTTCCAGACATTACAAACCTATGTGGGTTCAACCTATATCAACGATTTCAATCGTTTTGGTCGAACCTATCAGGTGAATATGCAGGCTGACGAGGCGTTCCGTCAAAGCCCGCAGCAGATAAGTCAGCTAAAGGTGCCGAATCTGAATGGTGACATGATCCCGTTAGGTTCGTTCATCAACGTCAGCCAAAGTTCAGGCCCAGACAGAGTGATGCACTATAACGGTTTCACGACCGCTGAAATCAACGGTGGTCCAGCGCTAGGAGTGAGCACTGGCCAAGCGCAGGCGGCGATTGAGAAAATTTTGGCTGAAACGTTACCTAATGGTATGACTTATGAGTGGACCGAGCTGACTTATCAGCAAATTCTCGCGGGTAATACGGGTCTTTTGGTTTTCCCGCTGGTGATCATCTTAGTGTTTATGGTGCTAGCTGCCCAGTACGAGAGCTTAAGCTTGCCATTGGCGATTATCTTAATCATCCCAATGACCTTACTTTCAGCCCTCAGTGGTGTACTGATTTACGGTGGAGATAATAATATCTTCACCCAAATTGGCCTGATAGTACTGGTGGGGCTGGCGACTAAGAACGCTATCTTGATTGTCGAGTTTGCAAAGGAGAAACAAGATCATGGTATGGCACCTATGGAGGCGATATTAGAGGCTGCAAGATTACGTTTACGTCCTATCTTGATGACATCTATCGCCTTTATTATGGGAGTGGTGCCTATGGTGTTCTCCACTGGTGCGGGCGCCGAGATGCGCCAAGCCATGGGCGTGGCAGTATTCGCCGGTATGATTGGGGTGACTGTATTTGGTCTTATCCTAACGCCGCTGTTTTACTATGCCTTAGCAAAGAGAGGCAGTAAAAAAGCCGATGAGCATAAAGAGATAACCGTCGGTTAAGCTTGTTTTCTAGTTGAAAAACACATGAAAGGTCTACATTGAGTAGGCCTTTTTTGTTTATTCACGGCGAGAGCGATTAGATTTGACTATCTTTAGCTGTGGTTAATTAACATTAGGTCAATTGATGTTTAGTGATGGTATTGCTCGCCAGATTAAAACTAAAACCAGAAATGAGGAATATCGTTGGTATTTTCTGGATCATCAATAAGAAACAATGAATAACTATTACCGGACCATTCTGTTAGCTTATAACTTATTGCCACTTGAGCGCGTCATTATCACAGTATGATTAGAATGGTTACTGTTTTACGACTTTTCTATATAATTTGATGATTATTCAATACATTAGTAATGTACAATGCTAGATGAATCTAGATCGTTTTTTTACGCAGAACTCAGCTAAGGTACTTGTTGGCCTTGCATCACTATGCCCGAGGTAACGGATGATCCTATATCGCGTTTTATATGCGTTAGTACTTTGCGTTTTGATCTATTTCACGCCTCAAGTCATGGCTGCTGAACTCAATATTAATGTAGTAGATCTGCAACAACAGGCCATTGCCGATACTGTTGTGGAGCTGATCCCTGCAGTGATGCCCGATAATGCAATACCTATCGAGCATTATGAAATGTCGCAAAAAAATCGAACCTTTATCCCCTTTGTGCTGGCGGTGCCTAAAGGTGCAAAGGTGGATTTTCCCAACTTAGATCGTACTCGCCACCATGTGTATTCTTTTTCAGAAGCTAAACCTTTCGAACTTAAATTGTATGTGGGTCAGGCCGAAGCGCCGATTCAGTTTGATAAACCCGGTTTGGTCGCGCTTGGCTGTAATATTCACGATTATATGCAGGCATTTATCTATGTGGCAGATAGCCCTATTGTCGCGGTGACGGACGAAAAAGGTGAGATCCAGTTTAAGGGACTTATCGCCGGTCAATATAAAGTTAAGCGCTGGCATCCATGGCAGAAGGCGGCATCAGACCCAACGGATTTACTGATAGTTAATGGTCCTAATCAACTCAGTCTGTCCTTAGACATTGAGCGTCAAGCTAAACCGTCGGCTCCGCCGTCGGGATTTGGTCACTACGATTCTGAAGGTAAGCCATTACATGCTAAATAGTTTTCGCGCTCGGCTGATTTTAGTTTTCTTTATTGTGCTGACGTTAGTGCAATTTGCCACGGCATTTTCCGTGTTGACAGCGACCGAAAAAGATAACTTTTTACAGCAACAGAAAAGCCTCGATATTGGCGCGAATGTGTTTCTTGAAGTGTTATCGAATCGCGGTATTCAGCTCAGTCAAAGTTTGTCCGTACTCAGTGCCGATTTTGGTTTTAAGCGCGCGATTGCTACTGGTGAGCAAGAAACCATTGAGTCAGTGTTATCTAATCACGGCTCTCGTATTGGTGCTGACGCCGCTGTATTGTTATCACCTAAAGGGGAGCTCTTGACCTCGAGTTTGCCCGGACTCACTCAGGATGATATTCAATCCTTATTTAATATGACCACCAGCAATCATAATGCGTTAGCTATCCTTAATTTTGATCATGCTAGCTATCAGTTTGTGCTGCAGCCGGTGAAGGCGCCGACCTTAATCGCTTGGGTTGGCATGGGGTTTCTATTAGATGAGAAGGTCGCCCAACAAGCTAAAGCCATTACGGGCATCGATGTGAGTTTTGTCAATCAGGCAACGGGCCGCACTGAAATCGCTTCAACCTTATCAGATAATGAAAAGTTAAGCGTAATTGAGCAGACGAGCTTATTGCCTAGCTTGCTGAAAATGCCTAGTGAAAGTATTCCCGTAGATCATCTGTCTATGGGCATCAAACTTTATGATCACAACGGCAGCCAATTAGCGCTACTACACCAATCAAACCTCAAGTGGCAGCAAAGTTATCAGCAACTACGCAATAATATGCTGCTGATTTTTGCTTTGACCTTAGCACTGGCGATTGCGATTGCGATTTGGTTATCGGGCAGTTTGACTGAACCCGTGCATCAACTTGTGAATTATGCCCGCAAAATCGGTCAAGGTAAGCAGCCTGCCAATATTCAAGGTGCGCCAGCAGAGCTGAGGGTGTTGGCCAAGAGTTTGTCCTTAATGCGCGATGATATTGAAGCGCGGGAAAAGGATTTAGTCTACCAATCTCGCCACGATAGCTTGACAGGTTTACTCAATCGTTTTGCCGCAAAACAGCATTTGGCGGATCTTAACGATAAATTATCCGGTGCTATGGTGTTGTTAGATATTAAACATTTCCGCCATATCAACGATATTATTGGTTTTGCCAATGCCGATACTTTGTTACTGCTTTTTGCTCGTCGCCTAGAGCAATTGGCACCGACACCGGATTTACTGGCGCGTTTAGATGGTGACTCATTTTTACTCCTTTACAGTCAAGGGATCCGCCCCGAGCATTTGCTGAAATCATTGGATATGTTGGAGTCGCCATTTCCAATCCAAGGCTCAAACATCTCTCTTACCGTGCGTGCGGGATTACTTGAAATCGATGGTAATGGTGCTGATATCGATGTGTTAGTGCGCCGCGCCGAAATTGCCCTCAATCAAGCCTGTCTCGAAGAGCAACGTATTGTCAGTTATCGTCAAGGCGCCGATGAAAAGTATCAGCGTGAGCTGACGATTATCCGTGATTTGCCTATAGGTTTAGCGCAAAACCAATTGTATTTAGTGTTCCAACCTAAAGTGGATTTACACCTAAACCAGTGCACTGGCGCCGAAGCATTGATCCGCTGGCAACATCCTACGCTAGGGTTTATTCCGCCCGATGAATTTATTCAACTGGCTGAAAATTCAGGCAACATTGATATTGTTAGCCAGTGGGTATTGAAGCAGGCAATTCAGCAATTAGTGGCATGGCAGCGGCGGGGTATAGTGCTAAAACTGGCTATTAACCTGTCGGCCCATGATTTAGTCGATACTCGCTTACCAAATCAAATCGCCATTTTACTGAAAGATAATAATCTGCCAAGCGGTGCACTCTGTATCGAAGTCACTGAAGGCGCCGTGATGAAAGATGCACAGACAGTGGTGAGTGTATTACAGCGATTCCGTGACATGGGCGTGTCTGTTGCCATTGATGATTTTGGCACAGGTCATTCATCATTAGCCTATTTGAAAATTTTACCCGTTAATGAAGTGAAAATTGATCGCAGCTTTATCAAAGACATGCTCACGGATAGCCAAGATGTGATGATAGTCGATACGAGTATTAAATTGATCCATGGCTTAGGTTTTACCGTAGTAGCCGAAGGGGTTGAAGAACAAGAAGGTGTTGAGATATTGCGCAATCTTGATTGCGATATCATTCAAGGTTACGTGTTTTCGAAACCCTTAAAAGCGGCTGAATTTGATCTGTGGTTCGAGGCGTTTAACCATCCAAATACCTCTGATGCATAAGCGCGTTTACTCAAGTCAATATGCAAAGACGTTAGACTAACGATTCATCGTCGAAAGAATGAGAGCGGAGCATCAAGTGAACATTTCCATAAATGCATTGAAGTTGAATTCATTAACTTGGAATTATGTTAAGGCTTTGTCTTGCCTATTTTTACTATTGGGTACTGTTCCTACGTTTGCTGAAGATAGCCGTGTGGTCGCGACTGGCGGCGGGACGATGATTGAAGGCAGTGCTGGCGGTGGTATAGTGCCATGGGCCGTGATCAACGGTTATGGTAGTAGCGGTGAATGGTCGGCAACGGCGATGGCGACTTGTGTCTATGTCGATGATTTTACGCTGAAAGTGATCGGCGCTTCTTTGAGTTTTGATAATCGATTCGAGCTGAGCGCTGCGCGGCAAACCTTTGATTTGGATACTATGGGCGGCGAGTTAGGCCAAGATATCTTCGGCGTAAAATACAAGCTTGCCGGAGAGCTGCTTTATACGGCTATGCCGCAAATTACCTTAGGTGCCCAGTATAAAAGAGTCGATGACTTTGCGATTCCTCAGGCTGTTGGGGCGCGGGATGATTGGGGTTTAGATGTGTATGTTGCTGCCAGCAAAGTATTTTTTGATGCGGTAGCGGGACGAAATGTATTACTGAATGGGACCGTGCGCGCGACCAAGGCGAATCAAACGGGTTTATTGGGTTTTGGTACTCAAGCCAATCATGATTACCAGTTTGTGCTCGAAGCCTCTGCCGCGGTATTGCTGACGGATAATGTAGCGCTGGGTATCGAATATCGCCAGAAACCCGATGAGTTAGCTTTTGCCCGTGAGGATGATTGGCAAGATGTGTTTTTAGCGTGGTTTATCAATAAGCATCTTTCCGTGGTTACTGCCTATGCGAATTTGGGCAGCATTGCAGGGTTTGAAGAGCAACGGGGTTGGTACCTGTCGGTGGAGGGGGCGTTATGAGGCGTTTACGGGTGAAGCTAATACCTTTCGTCGCAGTGTTTTTTTTCACTGGCTGTGCGGTGCAAACGACCGAAACCTCAGCATCACAAACTCACTCGAGTCGCCAAACCGCAAGCCATCAAACCTTATACCAAGATTTAGGTGGTAACGCAGGCGTATCGGCGATAGTCGATGGTTTACTGGCTCGTATTGCCACAGATCCACGCATAGTGCATCACTTTCAAGAGACAGATATTGCGTTATTTCGTGAGCGTGCCATTGAACATTTTTGTCTGGTTGCCGATGGCGGCTGCGTGTATCACGGCGAAAGTATGGCGCACAGTCATAGAGGCTTGAATATTACTCAAGCGGATTTCGATGCCTTAGTCGGCCATTTGATTGAATCGATGAAAGAGCAACATATTCCGCTATCGACCCGTAATGCCTTTCTAAAACGTCTCGCCCCTATGTATACGGACATTACCTATCAGTGATTTGCTTCATCTTTAAAGTAGAAGCTCAACATAGCGTCTCTACATTGAGGGGCGAAAGAGTGAATGAGTCAGATACGGTAGCGTGATGGATAGGCGCATTTTTGTCTTGTGACTAGAGCAATAACGCCTCATCTATGGGATGGAACTGGCTCGCTGCATCCCTTAAGGATTTAGCTGTTAGGGTAGGGACGCCATACACTTGGGTTTCAACCCCATACTTTTTATGAATTTTTTGCAGCAATAAATCGAAATCGCCATCACCAGACAATAAGATCACTGTATCCACTTCACTCGCCGCTTCCATAATATCTATGGTGATCCCCACGTCCCAATCGCCTTTGGCTGAGCCATCGCTACGCTGAATAAACGGTTTTAACTTCACCTCAAAACCTATGTGCTTTAGTGCGTCTTGAAATTTCAATTGCCCATCGTCGCCCTTATGGATGGCATAAGCCACGGCCAATGCTATATCACCTTCATAACCTAAGTGCTGCCACAGTTTACGATAATTAAATTGGCGACCATAGGCTTCGCGGCAGGTGTAATAGATGTTTTGTACATCGACAAATAAAGCGATTTTTTTCAAGGCGTTTTCCAGCGGCTAGGGGAGTAAGGGCACTATAGCATATCGAGGCAATAGGGTTTTCAAGGATGTTAGAGTGTTGGGTTCAGCCGTCGAGATGGTGAACCCAAAGCGTATGTTAGCTTCTATGGTATTTTTGATATTCGCCCGGTGACATGCCGTTGAGTTTTTTAAAGTAACGCCCCATATGACTTTGATTGGCAAAGCCATTATTGAGGGCGATATCGGTCAATGATTGCGTTGAATGACTCAAGCTTTGTTTGACCTTTTCAATGCGCACTTGCAGCAAATACTCCTGCGGCGTCATCGCAAATTGGCATTTAAACATGCGACAAAAATGGTACTCGCTCAGTTGGGCAAGCTCGGCCAACTCAGACAAGTAAATTTGCCGATGGGAATGGCAATGAATAAACTCTTTGATCGCTTTAGCCACTTTAGGTGCGAGCCCACCCTTAATTGGCCCCACCGACAAATTAAAGCCTGAGCTTTGCAGCAAAGTCACCAGCACAGTGTCGGTTACTTGTTCCATTATCAGATGGTGATCCCTCATCTGCCAATCGAGCCCCGCAACTTGGTGCCGAAACAGCGCCTCCAATCTCGGATTATCGACAAAGGTCAACTCAGGTAAACGCACTTGGCGTGGATCTTTATCAAAGACTCGCACCGCCAATTTTTTAAGATGTTCATCGCTAAAATACAAATGCATAAACTGCTGCGGTTGTCCCAGTTGCCAATGGCTTTGGCAGCCTTGGGGCATAAGGCAAAACTTACTGGGCGCGCCATAGTCGGCCTTGATATCGGTTCTGTGGGTTTCGTAGCCGCCATCCAGATACATGCTCAGCGTATGTTGTGCATCGTTTTGGTAATACAGACGCTCGCCCGCATTTTGATAATGAGCCCAAGATAAATCCTCCGTAATCGCTTGTTTACGAATACAGGTTTTGGCGGATTTATCAAAACTGATGTATTTGGGCTCCATGGGTTCCTAGTGATCTCACTGGCTAAGCATTTTGTCTTTCCAAATTATCGCACTTATGGGCGTGGCTCAACGTTCGCTTGCGATTAAAACCGCAATATCGTGTTATGACCCACAAGATGGTGACATAAGGACGAAAGCCATCGCTGTATAGTTCGCCTCATTAAGTATTTTATGAAGGTGTAGGGGACTCATTATGGCTGCTGTGATGTATTTGCTGATGATTTTTGTGTGGGGTTTTTCGTGGATTGCCATTAAGTGGCAGCACGGTGAGGTGGCGACGGAAGTCTCGATTTTTTATCGCTTCGCGATAGCGAGCCTGTTGATGTTCGCCATCGGCTTTGCCTATAACAAGCTGCAAGCGGTAAAGCTTAGGCAGCATCCTTGGTTTGCACTGCAAGGTGTGTGTCTATTTTGTTTGAATTTTATCGCGTTTTATACTGCAACCCATTATATCGCCAGCGGTTTAACGGCGGCGATTATGGCCACTGCGCCCATTTTTAATGCGATACATGGCCGCATTTTTTACGGCACGCCCACTACCCGCAACTTTTGGTTAGGAGTCAGTGTCGGTCTGGGGGGCATTATCTTACTCTTTGGCGCCGATTTGCTCGCGACTCAGTGGTCACAAAATTTAGTGTGGGGCTTATTGTTTTCGCTGTTAGGTACGTGGTTTTTCTCGATTGGTAACATGATCAGTATGCGCAACTCGCGCGATAATGTGTCGCCCTTTACCTCAACAGCGTATGCCATGTGCTATGGCAGTGCGGCGTTACTGCTCATCATCTGGTTTAAAGATTTAAGCTTTAGTTTACCGCTGACAACCCGTTATCTTGGCAGCTTGTTCTACTTAGCTGTTATCGCCTCTGTGATTGGCTTTACCGCTTATTTGATCTTGGTTGAGCGAATTGGCGCTAATGCCGCTGCATATCTGTTGGTGATTACCCCTGTGGTGGCGTTAAGTGTATCGAGTGTGTTTGAGGATTATCAGTGGACTTGGTATTCAAGCGTGGGACTCTTGCTAGTCGCGCTCGGTAACATGTTAACGCGCCGTCAACGACCGCTTGGTGCTGGTCTCGGTTTACTTTTAGGCTTAGCCAATAAAGCAAAAAACGCTTAAAACATTAATGAGAAAAAAGCCAAGACATTGAGTGTCTTGGCTTTTTGTTATTCGATTATCAACAACTATGATTATCGCTAGGCTTTAGGTGCGAGTTCCTGCTGTTTTGCCGCTAACTCTTGTGCCGCTAACTCTTGTGCTTTAATCGCCGCTTCGAGTTTAGCTTCAACATAACCAGGGGAGTGCGTTGTGGCCGAGATTAATCGATACATGGCGGGGATCACCAGTAAGGTCACAAAGGTAGCAAACGCCATTCCGAAGAACACCACAGTACCTACAGCGATACGGCTTTCTGAACCTGCGCCCGTCGAGAAAATTAACGGCACAGCGCCAACTAAGGTGGTGAAGGCTGTCATTAGGATTGGCCGCAAACGACGGGATGACGCATCGATAATAGCTTTATCGAGTTCAAAGCCGCGGTCACGCAATTGGTTGGCAAATTCCACGATGAGGATACCGTTTTTAGTCACCATACCAATTAACATGATCATGCCTATCTGGCTGTAGATGTTGATCCCTTGGCTGGTGATCAGTAGTCCTAAGAAACCACCGAATACACCCATAGGCACAGTAAACATCACCACTAACGGGTTGATAAAGCTCTCAAACTGTGCGGCTAATACTAAGTAGGCAACCAGTAAAGCCAAACCAAATACGATAAAGATACTGCTTTGGTTTTCTTTAAAATCTTTGGATTCGCCCGTGTAACCAATCGAAATATCTTTAGGTAATAATTCAATGGCTTTAGCGTCAAGGAACTTTAAGCCTTCACCTAAGGTGTAACCTTCACTGACGTTAGCCTTGAGGGTGATCGATTTTTGCTTATTGGTGTGGCTTAATCTTTGTGCCGAGGCAATTTCTTCTATATGGGTGACAGTATCAAGCGTCACTAATTCGCCTTTACCGGAACGCATGTAGATTTGGCTAAGATCGCCAACGTTGTTAAAACTGTTTTCATCACCGCGCAAGTACACATCGTATTCTTCGCCGCGATCCACATAGGTGGTTTCGGTGCGACCGCCGAGCATCACTTCTAAGGTTTGCGAGACGTCATCGACACTGATCCCAAGCTCCGCTGCGCGTTCTTTATCAACCGTCACGATAAGCTCAGGCGTGGTTTCGGCGTAGTCTAAGTCGGCACCTTCCATCATAGGGCTGGCATTGGCTTCTTCTTTGAGCACCTGCGCCCACTTAAACAGTTCGGCATAGTCGGAACCACCAAGCACAAATTGCACCGGTTCACTCGATTGGCCCCTAAAGCCTGGCATCATAGGGCGAACCATCACATCGGGAATGTCCTTCAATGCTTTGCTAATAATCCCAAGCGCTTGCTGTGCGGATTCGGTGCGTGTACCCCAATCTTCAAGCTGCATGATCACAAAGCCCGTTTGATCGCCCGCACGGCCACCAAACGCGGGGGCTTGCACGCTGAAGGAGCGCAGCACACCTTGACCCAGCAAGGGCATGAGTCTGTCTTCGACTATGTCCATGTTGGCTGTCATACGGTTATAACTGGTGCCTTCGGCGCCTTTAACAAAGGCGAACAACACACCGCGGTCTTCCTGCGGCGCCAGCTGTGACGGCACTTGTTGCATTAACCAAGCGCTGCCGCCGATACAAGCGAGGATAACTAAGGGCGCGAGTAAACGGAGTTTAATCGCTCGAGTCACTGCGACGCGATAAACGCTTTCCATGCGAGCAAAGCCGCTGTCGACCCAACGATTAAAGCGATTCGGTTTGACGTTGGCTTTGAGTAATTTACTGCTCAGTACAGGCGTAAGTGTGAGTGCCACTAAGGAGGAGAACAGCACTGACACCGCCAGCATCACGGAGAACTCGGTAAATAGTAGTCCGACCATGCCCTCCATAAATGAAATTGGGAGGAATACCATCACCAGTACCGCCGTAGTGGCGATAACGGCAAAGCCCACTTCTCGAGTACCTTTATAGGCGGCGAGTAAGGGCTCTTCACCTTTTTCGATATGGTGGAAAATGTTTTCAACCACCACAATCGCATCATCCACCACTAGACCGATGGAGAGAATTAACGCCATTAATGTCAGTAGGTTAATCGAATAACCTAGCATGTTAGCGGCGATAAATGCCGAGATTAACGATACCGGAACCGTTACCGCAGGGATGAGTGTCGCCCGCGCTTGTCCAATGAAGATATACAGCACGAGTACGACCAAGGCGCCCGTGACATAAAGTGTGCTATACACTTCGTTAATCGAGCGGTCGATAAATACGGTCGAGTCGAAGTCGACCACTAGGCTAGTGCCTTCGGGCAGGAAGTCTTGTACGCGATCAACTTCTTTATGCACTTCTTTGGCAACGAGCAGAGGGTTGGCATCGGACTGGGCAATAATGCCTAAACTGATGTTAACTATGCCGTCGCTTTTGAAGGTCGAGTTTTCGTTTTGTGCCCCAACAGCCACATCCGCCACATCTTTTAAGTAGATAGCCGTGCCATCGCTGGCGGTACGCACCACAAGATAGTCAAAATCCTTCGGCGTGTAGTACAAGCGTTTGGTACGCACCGACATCACTGTGGTGTCGTTGCGCACTTGGCCGCCGGGCGTTTCGATATTCTCTTTACGCAGGGCGTTGATAATATCCGTGGCGGTAACATTACGTCCTGCCATTTGTTCGGGTCTGAGCTTGACGTACATGACCTTATACAAGCCGCCGGAAATGCTGATAGAACTCACGCCGCTGATTAAGCTGAATTTGTCCTCGAGTACTCGCTGGGCGTAGTCCGTTAATTGAGTACGGTCCATCACACTCGAGCTTAAGTTCACATAGACTGAGGGTTCGCCGGAGCCGTTGTCTTTTGAGACGACGGGGTCTTTTGCATCTTCTGGGAGTCTGCGTTGGGCGCGGGCCACGGCATCACGCACATCGCTGACCCCTTCGGTTAAGTTCCAACCGAGGAGGAATTTAACTGTGATACGCGAGCTACCGTTACGTGTGGTCGAGGTGATTTCGTCAATACCACTGATCCCTGTTAGCTCATCTTCTAAAGTCTTAGTGATCTGGCTTTCCATAATCGCCGCCGACGCACCCGAGTAACTGGTGCTGATGGTGACCACAGGGCTTTCGACGTCGGGCATTTCTCGTATCGACAGTTTAGTGAACGACACTATGCCGAATACACATAGCAGTAAGCTTAAAACGATGGCAACGACAGGGCGTTTAACCGAAACATCGGATAACCACATTATTTCGTCTCCGTTGCTTTAGGACCTGAAAGCTCTGTCGCACGGGCTGAGGCTTTATCATCGAGCGTGACTTCATTGATTTGCAGGCCATCGCGCATATTGACTAAGCCCTGTACCACGACTTTGTCACCTATGTTTAAACCGCTTTCGATTAAGACTTGGTTATCGATACGTGCCCCGAGTGTCACTTCTGTGCGGTGGGCAATGTGGTCGGCGCTAACTACGTATACGTAACGTTTAGTTCCTGAATACTCAAGAGCTTGTACTGGCACCATAGGTGCTGAAATCGCTGGGAAGGTGATGGTTGACGACATCATCATGCCCGGTTTTAAGCGTTTCTTCGGATTATCGAATAGCACTCGTACTTTGAGGTTTAAGGTTTCCTCATTGACGCGGGGATCGATAGCCACCATTTTGCCAGTAAAGATTTCATTCGGCCAAGCGCGACTGGTGGCTGACACTTGCATGCCAATACTCAGTTGCGATAGGAAATGCTCAGGCACTTGTAAGTCGAGGCGCATGCTGGACAAATCATCTAGCGACATCAACTCAGTGCCCATGCTGACCATCTTGCCTTCGCTGAAATTAATCAGGCCAGTATTACCCGCAAACGGCGCTATCAGCGAGTGGTAATGTAAATCTGCTTGGGCGGAGGATAAGCGTGCTTGGGCGATATCAACACTGGCTTTTTGTGCGTCAATCTCGGTTTGGGTAATGGCGTTACGGCTGATCAGTTTTTCAAATTCTTTGAGTTTACGTTTTTCATCATTGAGGAAAGCATTGGCCTCGGCGACGGCGGCTTGGGCTTTCATATCATCGAGTTCGATCAGTAACTGGCCTTTTTTCACCGCTTGGTTTGAGGTCACTGCGACTTGTTTAATCTTACCTGTGACTTGCGGTGCAATGATCACTGCACGTTCAGCCGCGAGTTTGCCGATAAGAGAGATAGATTGCGCTAATGGATATTCAATCACTTCACCCGTGACCACAGGAACGGTACGCATAAGATGTGGCGCGTTTTCGGGTTTAGCCGCTTGAAGGACATCACTAAAACTCACCGCTGTGGCGATAATCGCAAGCAGGGCAATGGCAATAATGGTTTTTTTCATTGTAATTATTATCTCGCGCAAAGGCAGTTTAAAAAGGTAATCGCTCTAATGGCGCTATTCTAGTGAATAACGTACGCCAGTTGGGTAAAAGTTTGTAAAGGTAAGCGAACGAAAATGAAAGAAATTGTGTTTTTTGAGCATTGAGCACAATTCAACGAGAGTTTTGCTGTTTTTTTGTGCTGTTATTGCTTTTTAAAAGCTGGACGGACTTTAGGGATGGACTTCAGTTCGCGTTTTTCAATCGGCGCTTGAGTCGTTTCAACCTGAGGGTATTGGCTTAAAATTGCCGCTAATCGTCCCTCGCGGCGCATACTCTCTAAACCTTGATTAAAATCCGTCACTAACTGCGGATGATCCGCCACAGCCAAAGAGATCCCTAAATGAAATACCTCAGTCGCTATGGGTTGGCCGACTTGCTCAAAGGCACCCTCATATTCACTTGGTCCTTTTTTAATTAAATACCTCGCTAAGTTATGGCCAATCAAGACTAAGTCAATACGCTTTAAAAATAGCTTTTTGAGATTCATCTCATCCGAATTTCCTTCCTCTGTGGTGAGCCCCGCGGCGAAGATTTCTGGCGGATTAGCGTAACCGCGACCTATACCGATAGTGAAAGGTTTAAGATCTGAAAGTTGACTGAAACTCAGCGGTGAATCTTTACGTTTATAAAACACAATTTGTACGGGTTGGATAGGCGCAGAATATTGGGCCCATTGCTCGCGCTCTTTACGATACCAGAGCCCAATGATGCCATCAGCTTGGCCAGTTTTAACGAGTAAAGCCGCGCGGGCGAAGGGATAAAACTTGAGGCTGGCAGTGTAACCTTTGCGTTTAAAAGCTTCTTTGACGACTTGCGCAACGCCGCCCTGTTCAGGTAAAGCATCGGCATAAAAAGGAGGATAGTTAGTGGCGACTAATTGGAGTTCCCTGCCCGCAAATGCAGAGGGGGATAGAAGCTGAATAGAAACAAGCAAAAGCTAGATAATGTGAGTAATTTCTTCCCCATTTCTACTCCAGCACTTAGGTGAGTCGCACTTGGCTTGAGTATAGTCAGAGTTAATTAGAACAGGCGAACTTATGGATATAAAGATGAGTGCATATTGAGCGCCATACGATTGAGCGTTATGCCGATTTAGAGCCATGGCGGGCGCCCGTTTTACCCTTGCTCATTCATGCCTTATTGCCCCAGCACATTCATGGATTAAGGCGCTAGCTCATTCACGTATTGGGGCAAAAGATAGTAGTGAGGCAGGTTATAGCGAAACCTGCTCACCCTGATACAAACCTCGGCGGAGTTTTCCAGCGTCGATAAGTAACAGCTCACCGGATTTACCATTCTTAATGCTGCTATCTATCGCAATGATTTTATTATGATAAAGCCCAAGAACTTGTTCCTGCGATGTGTGCCCTACGACGATATGATCGACCTTGAAATAGCTCAGTATGCTATCGATATCCGACTCTTTCAGTTCATCTTTAAAGTAGCCACGATACCAAGTTGGACCATTGGTAAAAAACAAAAAGTTGAGTAAATCGTCTTGCTTCAAATCGGCTTTTTTATCATCTAAATGCTGCCGAAATAGTTGGTTAGCATCGCTGATATGTAATTTACGCTCGACCCATTCAGGGCTGATACCGCCGTGCATAAACAAGATATTATTGATTTTGACTAAGGTATGTTTGCTGCGAAGCCATTGGCCTATTTCGGTGTCTTTGTTGTAGAGAGCATCGTAGCTGCGTTTGAGTAAATCTGCCGAGACTTGATAGCGTTCGTTGACGTAGCGTAAGTCGCCGCGAAACACCATTTGCTCGTGATTGCCCATGAGTAGATGTAAGCGTCCGCCCGCAGCTTGGGCTTCTTGGTCTAAGGAATATAAAAACCACAATACTTCATTGACTTGATGACCACGGTCAAACATGTCGCCCGTCATCACCATATGACCGTCACCAAAGGCCCAGTGGTTATCTTTGTTGATAATCTGATGGGCTTTTAGCAAGTTAATCATTACATCAAACTGGCCGTGTACATCGCTAAGGGCGACAATTTTGCTGACATGGGTGAAGGTATCTGGCTCAACCGTGACAGCTTGTGTATGAAGGTGCGGTTGGGGTAATTCACCGCAATTGGTAGGGCGAGTTAACTGCGCCTTCGCAATCCTTGTTTGTTTTAGCTCGCTTTGGCAAATCCAATAGGCAGTGTCCTTTTGAGTGTCATCTAAAAACACATAAGGGCCATCGGTGACGCTGCTTTCTTGAATTTTTAGTTCTGGCTCGGCTTCACTGGTATTGGCCGCGAATGAGTTAAAGGAGAGTGAGACAAAGGGAAGCGCGGTAACAAACCATAACAGGAGCGTGAATTTTCTCTGTTGCTTGAGTATCCATTGGCTGGCTCGGCTAAGTCGCGTCATAGATAGCGTGATTGGATGAGCCCCGACTGGCATCGAATTGATTCGCATTAGACCGCATCCTTGTTCTTGTTTTAGTTATTCATTCTGTCATTTTAGACACTTGAGTTGATGAGTCTTCAACGTGCAGCTTGACGAATTCAATTTCAAGCGCTTAATCCAAACGCTTAATCTTAAGTACTTAATGTCAAGTGCTAAACCTATTGAAAACACTAAATCATACGGATAAGGCTTAACATCGGCAAGTCGTGAGGCGGGCTAAAGTAAACTTGCCCGCCTCGTGATTCAGTTATTCCATCATTGCATGTCTATAAGTGCATGACTGTCGTTACATTGTATTGGCAGTTACATGGCATTGACTACGGTATGACTATCGACAAACTGCTCGAAACTGACGATTTTTCCGCTGTGTATTTTCCATAAATGGGCGACTCGGGCGCTAAAATACTTGCCCGTTTTGACATAAGTACCTGAATAAGTACCGAAGGCAAAAACCTTATCGCCCTGTGCCACATAGTCTTCGATATCGACGCGATAGTTATCCCATTCTTTTTCGAGGCGGGCGAACACATTGGCGGCTATCGCACTAAAACCTATGTAAGTGCCCGCATAGGGAAAACCTGCCGCCTCTGTCCAGCGTGCGTCATTTGCCAGTGCATACTCAAGATTTTTAGCATTTTCGGCAGAGCTGTGTCCCTCGTAAGTACTTTTGACAAGTGCAAGATTCGCATCAGTTTGTCTCGTCGTTTCAATATGGTTTAGCTGATCGGATTCATTTGCTAAGGAGCTTTCAGGAACAACATTAAGCGTTGGCATGATTACGACTCAAACTGTGCTTCAAGATGGCTTAACCACTGGGCGGGTTGGCCATAAAAGCGGTTGATATTAATGGCGGTTATGTTGCCGTCATGATCCTCTATAGCCATTGAAGGGAAGCCTTGTGCCCCCATCAGATTCAGTAATGCTCTGGATTCAACAATATGTTCATATAGCTTGTCTTCACCTTGGGCATAATGCTGCGCAAAGCCTATAGGGTCGAGCCCAAGTTCAGCGGCTAACTTTGCCAGATTACCTTCATCACTGGCGCTGTGACCATCGCGGTAATGGGCCAGTTGTACTGAGTGTAGATAGGCCAAACTGTCGCCACCCATAGCATCGACTGCGAGCATGGCTTTAATAGGAGGCGCCGAGTCGAGTACGATTGCGGTATCGCGCAGCAGACCATCAAAATAGTTTTCCCCAAAAGGTTGTCCTGTTAGCTCGGCAATACGCAGATCGTGGGGCATAACATAGTCGCGCCAGTTAGCATCGATTTGTTTACGTCTTGGGCCCGTGAGCATACCGCCGCCGTGGAGCTTAATGGTAAAGCCTGCTTTTGCGGCGGCATCGAGTAAAGGCGCTGCGGCATAACACCAACCACATAAAGGGTCGATAATGGCGTGCAGAGTGCGCTCTTTGGCCGTTGCTGTGCTGCTGGTTGTGCTAGTTGGATGAGCTGTTGGCTGAGTCATAGTGTTAAACCTTTTGGCTTAAGTCGCTACATTAGCGACTTAAGCCCTTTGAGAACATCGATTAAAATAGTTAGGTTGGTGCCGTTATTTAGCTAAAAAATGGCACGCAATCGCTCACGTGCCTGTCTTTAACTATTTACACTTAAATGCTTGTACCTAATCGCCGAGATAGGTATGACTAGGCTTACATAGGCCAGGTCATTTCGCCCATGTAAACTTTGGCGCTGATCTCAAGCCCTGCATCGGCTGGCATTTGTGGGTATAGCGCCAGCATCTTTTGGATTAATTCAGCTGAATCTTTCGAGGCTTTTGCTGCGATTTCAAAGGCCTTTACATACTCACGGGTAAAACCGATGGCACGGGTATCAAATCGTGCTTCGCCTAAGTAGTGCCCTGGGATCACTGTGGTCGGCAGCAGTTTTTCCATCGCATCTAAATGAGTTAACCATTCCTGACGCTCTGCGGCAGTTTGAGTGTCTGCCATCCAAACATGCGTGTTATCAAATACTTCTACGCCACCTGTGATGGTTTTTGCCGATGGTACCCACAGGAAAGTGTGTTTAGGGTGTTTGTCATTAAAACCTTCGATAATCACTTGCTCACCATCGATGGTGAAAGTGTCGCTGTGAATCGCCTTAGGTAACACTAATTCACTTGGCGCATTGTCCTTTAAGATCGGTCCCCAGTAGGCGAGCTTGCCTTCCATTGAGGCTTTAATCGCATCGACCGTGGTTTGAGTCGCGACGATTTGTGCATCGGGAAAATGCTTTTTAATCACGGCTAAGCCGAAATAGAAATCAGGATCGCTATGGCTGATATACACCTGAGTCAGCTTTTTACCGCTGGCTTTGATGGTGTCGACCAATTTTTGGGCATCGTTATTTTGAAATTGTGCATCGACTAGCATTATTTCGTGTTCGCCGCTGATAAAGCTCGATGACACGGCAAAGATGCTGTTTTCGCCCGGATTAAAATGGCTCACTTGTAATGGCGCTGCATTGACCGCGCTAAGCCCTGCCAGCAACAAGGTGGCAGCTAGGCTGATTTTAGACGAGACCTTCAATGTGGCGTTAACTGTGTTACGTATTGCATAGGTCGATGTGTTCATTTGGGGCTCACTTATAGTCACAGGGTGAAAGAGTAAAAGGTTCGATTTAGCATTCATTGATTTGCAGCTGCTGCAAAAAGTGAGTTAAGTATAGGTTGCAATAATCAATAGATAAATGCGAGTATCTGCCCATATTTGTTGCATTAATCGGACGAATAGCCGTATGTACTCTTAGTTATTATTCATGTGGTGACGTGAGTATGTGAGTGAACCTTCGAGTGATTTGAAAGTGAGTGATTAAACGTTATTGATTGAACGTTATTGATTTAACGCGAGTGGAGATAAATCATGGATAGACTCGAAGCGGCTAAGGTGTTTGTGACTATTGTTGAGCGCGGCAGCATGATCAGCGCCGCCAATGCCTTAGATATGTCGCGTTCTATGGTGACCCGTTACTTGAGCGAAATGGAAGAATGGTCTGGTGCTAGGTTGCTGCATCGTTCGACGCGTAGCCTCAGCTTAACGCCCGCGGGTGAGCAAGTGCTGGACTATTGCCATCGGCTGCTCGAACTGGCTAACGAAGTGCCTGCGGTAAGCCACGCCGCTGTGGCGATTCCGCGGGGCTTGTTGCGTATTAGTTGCTCCCAGTTTTTGGCGCATCAGATTTTAGCGCCCGTGGTACAGCAATATTTAGCCAGTTATCCGCAGGCGAGCGTGAATTTCCACGTGAGCAGCCAAACCGTCGATTTAGTCGCCGAGCGGATTGATCTGGCTATTCGCATCACCAATGAACTCGATCCCAATCTTATCGCTAGGCGCTTAGGGGAGTGTGAGTCTGTGGTATGCGCCGCACCGAGTTATCTTGCCGCGCGCGCCGCCGTGCTGCATCCCGAGGATTTAACTCAGCACAACTGCTTAACCTATTCCTATTTTGGCGATGTGATGTGGCGGTTTTATCAAATCGATGTGGTTGCGAAACAGGCTCTGGCGCTGAACTCTGATCCTAAGTTAAACCAAGGTCAGGCTGCAAACCAAGTGCTGAACTTGAGCCAAGGCCAGGCGTTTAATGTGCCTGTGAATGGGAATTTTAGCGCCAATGATTCCATGGTGGTGCTCAATGCTACGCTGGCAGGCGAGGGGATTGCGATGCAACCGCTATGGGCGGCGAAACCCTATTTAGACTCGGGTCAGCTAGTGCCTTTATTAACTGAGTTTAAACCTCAGTCCCTCGGTGTGTATGGCGTGTATCAATCTCGCAAACATATGCAGCCCGCATTAAGAGTGATGATGGATATGCTGGTGGCCTATTTTGCTAGTTTGAAATAGTGCCAGTTTAAAATAGTGTTAGCTTGAAATAGTGCCAAAGCTTGCGGCACTTATAGCGTAACGGGATGCCATAAAAAAGGAGCTTAACCCTTTCGAGTTAAACTCCTCAGATTTACACTTGTCTAGATTCTAGATTCTAGATTCTAGATTCTAGATTCTAGATTCTAGATTTACTTTATCATGCGCTTGTATTTCAAGCGGTGTGGCTCAACCACATCGGCGCCATAGGTGTTTTTCAACCATGCCGAGTATTCTGTGTAGTTACCTTCGTAGAAGTTCACTTGACCTTCGTCGCGATAATCCAGAATGTGGGTCGCGATACGGTCGAGGAACCAACGGTCATGCGAAATCACCATAGCGCAACCTGGGAATTCCAGAATCGCTTCTTCCAGTGCGCGCAGGGTTTCAACGTCTAAGTCGTTGGTGGGTTCGTCGAGTAATAAGACGTTACCGCCCGCTTGCAGCAGTTTGGCTAAATGCACGCGGTTACGCTCACCGCCCGACAGAGTGCCGATGATTTTTTGCTGATCGCCACCACGGAAGTTGAAGCGGCCCACATAGGCGCGGCTCGGGATTTCCATGTTGTTGATACGCATGATGTCTTGACCACCGGAGATTTCTTCCCAAATGGTGTTCTTATCATTCATCGAATCGCGGAACTGCTCAACCGAGGCCAGTTGCACAGTTTCACCTAGCTCAATACTGCCGCTGTCTGGTTTTTCTGCGCCGGATAACATGCGGAACAGGGTCGATTTACCCGCGCCGTTGGCACCGATAATGCCGACGATAGCGCCCTTAGGTACTGAGAACGACAAGTTGTCGATCAAAACGCGGTCACCGTAAGACTTGGTCAGGTTATTCACTTCAATAACCTTGTCGCCTAAACGTGGTCCGGGCGGAATAAACAGCTCGTTGGTTTCGTTACGTTTTTGGTAATCGTTAGTGTTCAGTTCTTCAAAGCGCGCCATACGGGCCTTGCCTTTAGACTGACGGCCTTTGGCGCCTTGACGTACCCATTCCAATTCTTTGGCAATGGTTTTTTGACGAGCGCTTTCGGTGGCTGATTCTTGCTTCAGACGGGCATCTTTCTGCTCAAGCCATGAAGAATAGTTACCTTCCCACGGAATACCTTCACCGCGGTCGAGTTCTAAAATCCAGCCAGCGGCATTGTCGAGGAAGTACCTGTCATGGGTAATCGCGACCACAGTACCGGCATATTCCTGCAAGAAGTGCTCAAGCCAAGCCACAGATTCAGCATCCAAGTGGTTGGTGGGTTCGTCCAGTAACAGCATTTCTGGCTTTTCAAGCAGCAAACGACATATCGCCACGCGGCGACGTTCACCACCGGATAATACTTCGATTTTCTCATCCCAATCTGGCAGACGCAGGGCGTTGGCGGCGCGCTCAAGGACGTACTCTAAGTTATGGGCATCTTGGGCTTGAATAATGGCTTCGAGTTCGCCTTGCTCTTTTGCAAGGGCGTCGAAATCGGCGTCCGGCTCGGCGTAGGCTGCGTAAACGGCATCGAGGCGAGTCAGGGCATTTTTTGCCTCTGCTACCGCTTCTTCAATCGCTTCACGCACGGTTTGATTCGGATCGAGTTTAGGTTCCTGCGGCAGGTAACCGATTTTCAATCCCGGCATTGGGCGCGCTTCACCTTCAATTTCGGTGTCGATACCCGCCATAATACGCAGTAGTGTCGACTTACCTGAACCGTTAAGGCCGAGTACACCAATTTTGGCGCCGGGGAAAAAGCTTAAAGAAATATCTTTAAGGATCTGCTTCTTAGGCGGAACAATTTTTCCCACCCGCAGCATGCTGTAAACAAACTGAGCCATTTTTCTCTATCTTAAGTGACTAATGATGCGGCTAATTCTACTCGATTGCGCGCCGAACTCAACTCGACAATGAGCCAAGTTCAAGCACTATCTGCAGGAATTTCATGTTTCAAATACTGGGATTGTGACCGCGTTCCGAGTAGAATACCGCGCAACCCTACCTATAAGAATTGGCAGCTGGAGTAAGCAATGCTGAAAAAAGATATGAATATCGCAGATTATGATCCGGAACTGTTTAACGCAATTCAGAATGAAACTCTGCGTCAAGAAGAGCATATTGAGCTGATTGCTTCTGAAAACTACACCAGTCCACGCGTGATGGAAGCGCAAGGTTCACAGTTAACCAATAAGTACGCTGAAGGCTATCCAGGCAAGCGTTACTATGGTGGTTGTGAGTATGTGGACGTAGTTGAAACCTTAGCGATTGAACGTGCTAAACAACTGTTTGGCGCAACTTACGCTAACGTACAACCTCATTCAGGTTCACAGGCAAACAGCGCGGTTTACATGGCATTGTTAAAACCTGGCGATACCGTACTGGGCATGAACTTAGCTCATGGTGGTCACTTGACCCACGGTTCACCCGTTAACTTCTCTGGCAAACTGTACAACATCATTCCTTACGGTATCGACGAGTCTGGCAAAATTGACTATGACGAGATGGAGCGTATTGCCATAGAACACAAGCCTAAGATGATGATCGGCGGTTTCTCTGCCTATTCAGGTATCGTTGATTGGGCAAAAATGCGTGAAATCGCAGACAAAATCGGTGCTTACCTATTTGTCGACATGGCGCACGTTGCCGGTCTTATCGCTGCGGGCGTTTATCCAAACCCAGTACCACACGCACACGTTGTGACTTCAACGACTCACAAAACCTTAGCGGGTCCCCGTGGTGGTGTGATCCTGTCTGCTGCTGACGATGAAGACTTGTATAAGAAGTTGAACTCTGCGGTATTCCCTGGCGGTCAAGGTGGCCCATTGATGCACGTTATCGCCGGTAAAGCGGTGGCGTTCAAAGAAGCCCTAGAGCCAGAATTTAAAGTTTACCAACAGCAAGTGGTTAATAACGCTAAAGCTATGGTTGAAGTGTTCCTTGAGCGCGGTTACAAAATCGTCTCTGGCGGAACCAGCAACCACTTAATGCTAGTTGACCTGATTGGTCGTGACTTAACCGGTAAAGAAGCCGATGCCGCCTTAGGTAGCGCTAACATTACCGTGAACAAAAACTCAGTACCAAACGATCCACGTTCACCTTTTGTGACCTCAGGTGTGCGTATCGGTACGCCAGCCATTACGCGCCGCGGCTTTAAAGAAGCGGAATCGAAAGAGCTGACTGGCTGGATTTGTGACATCCTTGATGATGCGAACAATCCTGCTGTGATTGAGCGTGTTAAGGGCCAAGTATTGGCACTGTGTGCACGTTTCCCTGTTTACGGCTAATTTGCCTATGCATCTACGTTTAGTAGATGAAGGGCCGAGATTGATCGCCGACTGACTTGATACTTGTCACATCAGGTACTTAGCATCAGGCACTTAACATTAAGTTGTTAAGCTCAGGTAGTTAACCTCAGCCCATAAATAGGATAAAATCCCATGGCCGCATCTCGCGGCCATTTTTATTGGTAAAATCTTAAGTTTAAATCCATGGCTTTTGACTGATATTTAACAGGTAAACCCATTAACGCTTTACGATCATTCACTGGCAGGAGGCTCAATGCATTGTCCATTTTGCAGCGCGACAGATACTAAAGTCATCGATTCTCGATTAGTGGCGGAAGGCCACCAAGTGCGCCGTCGCCGAGAATGCACCGAATGCCATGAACGATTTACCACCTTCGAAGGCGCTGAGTTAGTCATGCCTAGGGTGATTAAGCGCGATGGTTCACGCCAACCCTTCGATGAAGAAAAACTCCAAGGTGGCATGTTACGCGCCGTTGAAAAACGCCCCGTGTCTATGGATGAAATCGAGCAAGCACTCAGCAAAATCAAGTCTACCCTGCGCGCCACTGGCGAGCGGGAAGTGCCGTCAGAAATGGTGGGTAACTTAATGATGGAGCAATTGATGAGCCTAGATAAAGTCGCCTACATTCGTTTCGCTTCCGTGTACCGCGCCTTTGAAGACGTGTCTGAATTTGGCGAAGCCATCGCCAAACTGCAAAAGTAGTTATTCGATTTTTGTGGCTAGTCTATCGGTGTTTGGTTGCGCTAGCCTTAAAAGAGGCTTTTGATTAATAGCTTCTGCAAGACAGGTTTTAAAAACAGATTTGCAAGACTGGTGAAAGCCGAAACCTTTAACAACAGGGTTGAACATGAGCTTGAACATAAGTTGGTCCGTACTCGATACCCAAATGATGAGCCGCGCGATTCAATTGGCGCGCAAAGGCTTTTACACCACTAGACCCAATCCCAGTGTGGGCTGCGTTATCGTTAAAGATAACCAAATCATTGGTGAAGGTTATCATCAAAAAGCGGGTGAGCCCCACGCCGAAGTGCATGCGCTACGTATGGCTGGCGAACGCGCCCGCGGCGCAACAGCCTATGTCACTTTAGAGCCCTGCAGCCATTATGGCCGCACGCCGCCCTGCGCCTTGGCGCTGATCAATATTGGCGTTAAACGTGTTGTGGTAGCGGTGGAAGATCCTAATCCGCAAGTCGGTGGTCGTGGCATTCAAATGCTGCGTGACGCCGGTATTGAAGTGGATGTGGGATTACATCGCGATGAAGCCTATGCCTTGAATGTAGGCTTTATGAAGCGGATGGAATCGGGTTTACCCAGAGTTACAGTAAAATTGGCTGCGAGTCTCGATGGTAAAACCGCGCTGTCTAACGGTGTGTCTAAATGGATAACTGGTCCAGAATCTCGTCGCGACGTGCAGCGATTACGTTTACGTTCTTGTGCACTGGTCACGGGGATCGAAACCATACTGGCAGACGCTCCTTTACTTAATGTGCGTTATCAGGAACTTGGCAGCTTAAAAGACAGTGTAACCGAGGCGCAATTACTGCAGCCATTAAGAGTGATACTCGACAGCCGTGCCCGTTTGCCGTTATCGGCCGCCTGCTTGGCTATCGTATCGCCCATACTCTTGGTCTCGACCGTGGCTTATCCCACAGAGTTTCAAGCACAATTGCCCTCCCATGTGAGTTGCCTCGTGTTACCTGCAATTGCAGGTCGCGTCTCATTGCCTGAACTATTAAGCTATTTAGGCCAAAGCTGTAATCACGTGCTGGTGGAAGCGGGTGCAACCTTAGCGGGCGCATTTTTAGCGCAGGGGCTGGCCGATGAGTTAGTGCTATACCAAGCGATGAAAATCCTCGGTGGGCATGGGCGTAATTTGCTGCAATTGCCCGATTATCAAACCATGGCACACATTCCTGCACTCACTTTGGTCGATGAGCGCAAATTAGGGCCAGATACCCGTTTAACCTTGAGCGTTAAGCTTGATACCTCTTTATTTAAATCGAATTGGAGCAAGATAACCGTTTAACCTTGAGTCTTATGCCTTATTACTTCTTTATTTAATTAAGTGAGTTAACCATGTTTACTGGGATTATTGAAGCCGTTGGCACCCTGCGCAAACTGGAGCGTAAAGGCGATGATATTCGTCTTACCGTGGCGAGCGGCAAACTGGATTTAAACGATGTGCGTTTAGGCGACAGCATTGCCACTAACGGTGTGTGCTTAACGGTTGTGCAGCAATTAGCCGACGGTTATGTGGCTGATGTCTCTGCCGAAACCGTGAGTCTAACCGGCTTTGCTAATTACAAAGTGGGCACTAAGGTGAATCTTGAAAAGGCCGTCACCCCAACCACACGCTTAGGCGGCCACATGGTCAGTGGCCATGTAGACGGTATTGCTATGGTTGAGCAACGCTTAGTGCGTGGTCAAGCCATCGAGTTTTGGTTAGCCGCACCCGCAGAGCTTGGGCGTTATATTGCCCATAAAGGTTCCATCACCATTGATGGCGTGAGTCTGACGGTTAACGAAGTGGACGGCAGTCGATTCCGCTTGACCATAGTGCCGCATACCGCAGGTGAAACCACGTTAATCGACCTGCAAGCGGGCGATAAGGTGAATATCGAAGTGGATTTAATCGCCCGTTATCTTGAACGCTTGATGAATTATGATGGCAAGGACAGCAAGAGCGGTGGCGTCACCATGGAAATGTTAGCCCGTGCCGGCTTTGTGCGTTAGTGCACAGGAGCAGATTATTTAACTTAAGCTTATCGGCAGCTTAGGTTATTTAGGTATAGAATTTCATAATAACAGCAAAATCATAAGGTCCTACAATGGCGCTGCACAGTATAGAAGAGATCATCGAAGATATTCGTCAAGGCAAAATGGTTATTTTGATGGATGACGAAGACAGAGAAAACGAAGGTGATTTGATCATGGCGGCCGAAATGGTCACGCCAGAAGCGATTAACTTTATGGCGAAATATGGCCGTGGGCTTATTTGCCAGACCATGACTAAAGCCCGTTGCCAGCAGTTAAATCTCCCCTTAATGGTGACGAATAATAACGCCCAGTTCTCGACTAACTTTACGGTTTCTATTGAAGCGGCGGAGGGTGTGACTACTGGCATTTCGGCCCACGATCGCGCTGTAACGGTGAAAGCGGCTGTGGCTAAAGAGGCTAAAGCGTCTGATTTAGTGCAACCAGGGCACATCTTCCCGCTAATGGCACAGGACGGCGGCGTATTAACCCGCGCAGGCCACACTGAAGCTGGTTGTGATTTAGCCCGTCTTGCGGGACTTGAGCCATCGGGCGTTATCGTTGAGATTTTGAACGAAGACGGCACTATGGCACGCCGCCCAGATTTAGAGATTTTCTCCGAGTTGCATGGCATCAAAATCGGCACCATCGCGGCATTGATCGAGTATCGCAACACCAAAGAAACCACGGTTGTGCGTGAAGCTAAATGCAAATTACCGACCCGTTTCGGTGAGTTCGACATGGTGACTTTCAGAGACACTATCGACAATCAACTGCATTTTGCCTTAGTCAAAGGTGAGGTGAAGAGTGATTGTTTAGTGCGCGTGCATCTGCAAAACACTTTCAACGATTTACTCCATTCAGAGCGCGATCAGCAACGCAGCTGGCCACTCGAAAAGGCGATGGAGCGTATTTCTGCAGAAGGTGGCGTATTGGTTTTATTAGGGAATCAAGAACATCCCTGTGAAATCCTCTCTAAGGTGAAAGCCTTTGAAGCCGAAGATCAAGGCCAAGCGCCTGCTTCTGCAAAATGGCAGGGGACGTCGCGCCGTGTGGGTGTGGGTTCGCAAATCCTCGCTAGCCTTGGCGTGACTAAGATGCGCCTGCTCAGCTCGCCTAAACGTTACCATTCACTTTCGGGCTTTGGCCTTGAAGTGACTGAGTATGTGGCGGACTAAAACCCAAAGTTACACTGAAGTAAAATTAACAATTTCTGATAATTTGCATAGGGCTCTGGGCAATTGGCTGTGATATCATGTCGCCACTTTTCGCCCCGAGCTGGGTGCTTTAGCTAAATTAGGTAAGATAATGAACGTAGTTCAAGGTAATATCGAAGCGAAAAATGCCAAAGTTGCGATTGTAATTTCGCGTTTCAACAGCTTTTTAGTTGAGAGCTTGCTTGAAGGTGCACTTGACACGCTGAAACGTTTTGGCCAAGTCAGCGACGACAATATCACTGTTGTCCGTGTACCAGGTGCGGTTGAGTTGCCGCTAGCTGCGCGTCGCGTAGCTGCCAGTGGTAAATTCGACGGCATTATCGCATTAGGTGCGGTGATCCGTGGTGGTACTCCTCATTTTGATTTTGTTGCAGGCGAATGTAATAAAGGTCTAGCTCAAGTTGCTTTAGAATTTGATCTGCCAGTTGCTTTCGGTGTTTTGACCACAGATACCATTGAACAAGCTATTGAACGTTCAGGTACCAAAGCGGGTAACAAAGGCGGCGAAGCTGCTTTAAGTCTGCTTGAAATGGTCAATGTTCTGCAAGAACTTGAACAACAGTTGTTATAGTAGGAAAAATAATGAAGCCTTCTGAGCGCCGCAAGGCCCGCCGTTTAGCCGTTCAAGCCATCTATTCATGGCAACTAAGCGGGAATAATATTGCCGATGTCGAGCATGAGTTTTTAACTGAACAAAGCCTCGACGGTGTTGATGTAGCTTATTTTCGTGAGCTATTTTCAGGCGTTGCAACGAAGAAAACCCAATTGGATGAGCTGATCATCCCGCATCTGGAACGCCCGATTGATGAAGTGTCTCCAGTAGAGAAAGCCATAGTTCGTTTAGCGACCTATGAGCTGACTTTCCGTAAAGATGTGCCATATAAGGTCGCGATTAACGAAGCGATTGAGTTGGCAAAAGCTTTTGGTGCGGATGAGAGTCATAAGTTTGTGAACGGACTGCTCGACAAACTGGTTGCACGCAAGTAATAAAGACAAACGGTATCTTAGGATACCGTTTTTCATTGCTAACAAAGGTGGCCGATGTAAGTCGTGCCAAACTGTACAGTGAAAGAATTCCAATTAATTGAATGTTATTTTAGCAACCGCGGCCCCACTCGCCGTGATGTGAAGCTTGGCATCGGTGACGATTGCGCTTTAGTGCAACCCGCAGAAAACAAGTCGATTGCTATCTCCTGTGACACCTTAGTCGAAAATGTCCATTTCTTCCCCGATATGCCTCCCGCTGCCTTAGGTTACAAAGCCTTAGCGGTAAATTTATCTGATCTGGCTGCCATGGGCGCTGAGCCCGCGTGGATGACGCTTGCCTTGACGCTACCCGAAGTCGATGAAACTTGGCTCAGTGGTTTTAGCGAAGGTTTATTTGAAGCGGCCGATTACTATGGCATCGCCTTAATTGGCGGCGATACGACTCGTGGCCCACGGGCGATTAATATCACAGTACACGGCCAAGTCCCACAGGGTAAGGCACTGACGCGTCATGGTGCTAAAGCCGGTGATTGGATTTATGTCACGGGCACGCTCGGAGATTCGGCCTTAGGTCTGGATATCATTCGCGGCGCGCAACAGGCCAGAGCCGAGCATAAAGAATTCCTGATTAATCGCCATTATCGTCCAACACCAAGAGTTTTAGCGGGCCAAGCTTTGCGTTCGCTTGCCTCCAGTGCTATCGACCTTTCCGACGGGTTTATCTCGGATATCGGTCATGTGCTTAAGGCTTCGGCAGTCGGTGCTGTGGTGGACGTTAATTGCATCCCGCTTTCACGCGCGATGCAAGATACCGTCAGCGAGGAGCATGCCTTTGGTTATGCGCTAACTGGGGGCGAAGATTATGAACTGCTGTTCACCGTTCCTGAGGCGCAAAAAGGCGCGCTTGAGACAGCGTTGAGCCATGCAGGAGCAAAGTTTGTTCGCGTTGGACAAATTTGTGCGGGCAGTAAGCTCAAGTTGCAACTCAATGGTGAGCCGTTTACACCGCCGTATCACGGTTTCGAGCACTTTTAAGCGAAGAGCATGTTAATGAAATGGTTGTCAAAGGATCAGGCGTTAACGCGCCTGTCATTAAAAAATCCTGTCCACTTTTTGGCACTCGGTTTCGGTAGCGGACTCGCAGCTAAAGCACCCGGTACTTTCGGTACCTTAGCAGCCATTCCCCTCTATTTATTGATGGCGCCATTACCGCTCACTTGGTATATCGGCTTAACCTTATTGAGTGCATTTGCGGGATTTTATATCTGCGGTAAAGCCGCTCAAGATATGGGGGTACACGATCACGGTGCGATTGTGTGGGATGAAGTGGTTGGGCTACTGATCACTATGATAGCGGCACCTGCGGGCTGGATTTGGCTGTTAGTCGGCTTTGGTCTATTTCGCTTTTTCGACATCATCAAACCTTGGCCTATTCGATGGCTCGATGCCAAAGTTCATGGTGGTTTTGGCATTATGATTGACGATGTATTAGCGGGTGTGTTTTCATTTATTTGTCTGCAAGGGCTAGTCTGGTGTGTTAGCTAACATTATCGCTAACCTAACATGATAGTTAACCCGGCATGTTAGTTAGCATGGCCAACAACTACCCCTTAGTTTTTGATATAGTCCCTTAGCTTGTGATCTAGAGTGTGTAGATTCAAGCGTTTAGCGACCTCATTCGTTATCTAAACCATACTACTATTGCAGCAGTTCTCTTGCGTTCGCGAGGGTATTGCTGGTGATAGTATCGCCACCTAGCAGCCTTGCCAGCTCTTGAATGCGTTGTTCACGATCGAGCGACTTCATAGTGGTCTCAGTACTGCCTGCCTTATTAAATTTATCGACGAACATGTGTTGATGACCATTGCCCGCAACTTGCGGCAAGTGAGTCACGCACAGTACTTGGGTCGATTCCCCTAAGCTGCGTAACATGCGGCCCACCACTGCGGCAGTGGGGCCGGAAATCCCAACATCCACCTCATCGAAAATTAATGTCGGTGTGGCAACTTTCTTCGCGGTAATCACTTGGATCCCTAGCCCTATCCGTGAGAGCTCACCGCCAGACGCGACTTTCGAAATCGGTTGCAAAGGTTGGCCAGGGTTAGTGGTTACCATAAATTCGATATTGTCACTGCCATTGGCTGACATTTGCTCGGGCTGGAAATTGACTTCGATCGTAAATTTACCCTTAGGCATATTCAGTTCGTGGATTGACTGAGTCACCAGTTTGTCGAGTTCTTTAGCATAGCGGGCACGGCTTTGGCTGAGCTTTTGCGCATTGCTAAGATAAGCGGCTCTACTTGCCTCGACTTGAAGCTGAATTTCTTCAAGTTTACTTTCATCACTGTCTAAGGTGCTTAGCTCAGCCTTTAATGCTAAATGATGCTCGGCCAGTTTATTCGGGCTAACATGATGCTTACGCGCCAGTTGCATGGCTTTTGATAGCCGTTCTTCTAAATAGGCAAAGTGGGTTGGATCGAGTTCAAGCTTACTCAAATAGTGCTGTAATTCGCCTGCACTTTCTTGCACTTGGATTAAGGCATCATTGAGCATAGTGTTGATATTGCTTAATGCGGGATCGTAGCTTTGCAGATCTTCGGCGAGGGAAACGACTCGATTGAGCAGCGACTCTATATTGTTCTCTTCGCCCTCTGTGAGTATATCTAAGCTCGCTTGACAGGTGTCAATCAACTCAGTGCCATTGGCTAAGCGTTTGTGCTCTTGCTCAATTTCATCGAACTCATCAACTTTAAGATCAAACTCATCGAGTTCTTCTACTTGATATTGCACTAATTGCTTACGGGCAATACGTTCATGCTGTGAGGCTTCGAGTTGTTTTAGGTCAGCCTCAATTTGCTTGCAGCGTTGGAAACTAGCGGCAACCGTATCGATAAGTAATCTGTGGTTGGCATAACTGTCGAGCAAGGTGAGTTGATGTTCACTCTTTAACATCGCATGGTGGGCATGTTGGCCGTGAATACCAATAAGTAACTGACCCAGTAATTTGAGTTGTGTCAGTGGTACTGGATTACCATTGATGTAGGCGCGTGATCGGCCATCGCTACCAATAGTCCGACGTAGGATGCACTCATCATCGAGTTCAAGATCGTTATCTTCTAACCAACGTTTTGCCAGTGGAATATCATCCAAGGAAAAGCGGGCGCTGACCTCGGTTTTATTGGCTCCGGGACGAACACTGCTGGCATCGGCGCGATTGCCTAGGCATAGGCCTAGCGCATCGATGGCAATCGATTTACCCGCACCAGTTTCACCTGTGATGCTGGTCATACCGGGGCGAAAATCCAGTTCTAAAAAACGGACGATAGCGAAGTTATTAATGCTGAGTTGGCAAAGCATAGTGAATTCCTGTCGAAAAATATACCAAACCACTGTATTGATAAACAGTATATACTGATTTTATATACAGTAAAGTGGCTTGGGTAAATAATCGGCATTATCGACAGTAAATATTTTTAATTAACTGATTATGCATAGGTTCTTACTAAGCTTTCTAAGATAGGTAAACTGAAGAAAGTGACTAAGGTGCCAAATAGAATACCCTGAGCACTGGTTGAAGCCTGAGTGTTATAACGCTGGGCGAGTAAGTACACGCTAGCCGCGGTGGGCAGTGCGCTCAAGATCACGCCCATGATCAGGTAGTCACCACTTACTCCAAAACGGTTAAGCATAAAGTAGACGAGTACCGGTTGGATAGCCAGCTTGAAGAGGTTGATAAGGCTCAATTCGATAAAATTCTTGGGGCTAAATACGCTGCTATCTTTCTGGTAGCGCATCGCTTTGGCAAGCACCATGCCGATAGCAAATAGGGCGCAGGGGCTTGAGGTATTGCCTATTTGCTGGATCATTAGCGCCAGCCCTGACGGCAGTTTTATCTCTAGCGCCGAAATGCCGACGCCAATTAAGCTACCAATAACGATAGGGTTTTTACCTACCGCCATCGCCATTATGACTAAGGCGTGGTGTTGTCTTTGGGTGTTAGTGGCCAGTTCCATCGAGACTAAGGCGACGGCAAACATCAGCACGGATAATAAGCTGGCAATCGCGGCGGCGACTAACGCACTTTGCTGCTGCGGAAAGAGGATGATGAGCAGTGGAATACCAATAAATGCCGTATTACCAAAGGTGGCATTGAGGGCTCGAATGGCGGCAACCGCGTGCTGTTTAGGGTTAGCGATCAGCGATAGCCCTAGGCAGACAAGATAAGTGATCACCATAGCTGTGCTGTAGCCCGCAATAAATCCCCATTGCAAAATCTCGCCAATCGGCTGCTGCGCAAGGGCGATAAGCATGATTGCAGGGAACGCAATATAGTAAACATATTGGTTTAGCACTTGGTCCGTATCGACGGGCAAGAGTTTTAGTTTTTGCACTAGTGTGCCGAGCAACATGATCCCGAAGACGGCAAACAGAGGGGTTAAAATGGTCATTTCCCTCACTCATCCTTACGATTAAATTTGAATAAACTCGTCCACCGTCGTCATTTTACTGTCGCTATGATTCTTGGTGGACAGAGTTACAGCACTTGCTTCTTTTTATGTCACTTTAGAGCCAGAGTTAGCGCCAGCGCAGTAAAACTCGCCACAAAATAACATACCATTTCAATCTAAGGCTATTGCGCTATGGTCGTATAAGTGAATAATTCAATGTTTAAAACACAATCACTTAGTGAATTTAGCGTTTTAACGTCAATACCCAATATGTGAAATTAGGATATGCAATGAGTGATGATTTAGGCGCTGAACTACAACTTGTCTATCTTTTTGTGCATTTAGTCAACGCGGGCAGTTTTTCGCAGGCGGCGAAGGAGCTCGATATGCCCATCGCCACTGTGAGCCGCAAGTTAGCGAAGTTGGAAGAGAAGCTCGATAAACAGCTTTTTATGCGCAGCACCCGCAAGTTGCGACTGACAGAGGAAGGGCTGGCGCTCTTTCAACGCTACCAGAGTGTGGTTGCTCAATTTGATGAACTAAGTGGTTTAGGCAGTGATAAACCCGAGGGCACCCTGCGCATCGCCGCGCCAATTTCGATTATTTCCATCGTGTTTATTCAAGCATTGAATGAATTTGGACGCCTGTATCCCGATATCCGTTTACACATTTCCCAGAGCAATGAGTTAGTGGATTTGATCGACAAGGGCATAGATGTGGCGATTGTTGGCGGTGCTCAGCCTGATTCTTCTTGGGTGTCGAGTACCTTAGGCGAGCTCGACTATTGCCTGTTTGCCACACCAGAATATTTGGCTCAGGCACCTAAGCTTGAGCATCCCGATGATCTTGAAGCCCATCAACTGATAAAAGTCTGGCCGCTGTTTAATTGGCATTTAAAGCATCCAAGCGGCGAGTCTTTTTATTTTAATGGTCCGACTAAGCTCACCCTCACGGATTTACACGGAGCGATTCAGGCGACCTTAGGCCATGGCGGGATCTTGTATGGTCCTGAACTATTTGTAAAACAGCAGATTAAAGAGGGAAAACTTAAAGTATTACTGCCTGAATGGATTGGCGAACAGAGGCGAATTTCGATTTTATATCATCAGCGCAGCCAGCAGCCGCTAAAGGTAAGAGTCTTTATTGAGTTTATGCAGTCAAAGGCGCCAGAGTTATTCTCTATGCGTTGATTTAACGAGGGGAACTGATTTTTAGCGTCTTTTAGGTTTTACGGTGTTTTTGCTCATGGTGTTTTGCGTTTGTTTTGCATCTTGCAGGCTGGAGCGTGTCGCGGGCAGTATGCCGAGTTCTAAGAAGTATCCCACTAAACGCCGCAGTTCAAATAAAGAACCGATACGCTGTTGATCTTTGATGGTCAGTTTCCAACTGTCGGTTCGTCCTTCGCTATTGGTTAAGACAAATCCTTGATAAACAATCTTTTTCATTGGAATAACTCAATATTGGCTGATGGAACTTGCTAGCCTTGGTCTTACTCGTTTTGTGGCTTGCATGAAAGTGATTGCAGTCGAGACTAGAGGCTTATTGTTTAGAAACATTGTTTAGAAATAAGGGTGCTTGAGTAACCCCAAGCACCTCATCAGTTAAGCGACGCTGATACCGATATTTGATACGCCAGCTTCGATAATATCTTTGCGTAAACCCTTGACCAGTTCTGCAGTGATCTTCGGATTTTCTTCAATAATTTCCAGCAGAGAATTTTGTAATTCTTTCTCTTCTTCCATGACTTCATGGGCGAAAACGAAATCATCTAATGCTTCATCCACCAAATCGACATCGCTGATCGCTTCGATGTAGTTAGCCACTGTGCTGGATGACAATTTGCTGATATTGACTATGTCTTCTTCAATTTTGCCTTGAATCGCACCCAGTAAGGTCGATATGGCGACCACTGCATCCATAGCAGGGTAGACGCCATAGGCTTCAAAATCAGCAGGATCTGGGGTGTTATCTTCCAAGCGTTGCAGATGCACATCGACATTGAATTTGAGCTTGGAGTCGTACTGGGATTGCCACAATAGTTCTAATGCGGTACTCAACACAGTAGGATCGCCAAACTCACAGACTTCGGAAAACAGTTGATAGTTGGGCAACATACGTTGGCAAAGTGCAGTGGCAAAGAGTTGTTTTTGTGGCAGTGTTAACGCCTTGAGACGTTTAAAGAAGCCCGTTTTTTTGGTCATCTGTTATTTCCGCTGATAGCTGTGATATCACTTGATTTGCCGCAGATTCTACCTTAGTTAACTCATCAAGTAACTCTAGTATTTCGGGTTCGAGATCTTCAACCGATGTTTCACGTTTTAGTGCCAATTCAATTTCTTGGCATAACCTTTGGGTTGTTGGCACGCCGCAGTAGCAGCTCGCACCATGCAGCTTATGGATAGTACTGAGCATGACTGGGTGATCGTTTTGACTTAGCGCCGTTTGAATCGTCGCCACGGTTTGCGGCAATGAGTCGAGCAACATTCTGAGCATATCTAAGGCGAGATCGGCCTTGTGATTGGCTTGGGTTAAGCATAAATCCCAGTTCAGCGTATGCAGGTCAAAATGGGTGAACTTAGGCCGAGTGATCCAGCGATGAATAATATCTTTGAGCGCCGCTTCATCAATAGGTTTAGGCAAATATCCGTCCATACCACTGCCTAAAATCAGTTCGCGTTCTTCGGCAATGGCATGGGCTGTCACGGCAATTATCGGCGTGTTGCGGTTCATCGAGCCTTGGCGAATTTGCTTCGTGGCGCTAATGCCATCTGTGCCAGGCATTTGGATATCCATAAAGATCAAGTCGAAGGTGCGAGTCTTCGCCTGTTTAACCGCTTCATCGCCACTGTTGACCGCGATAACCGTCGTCACTAACTCACTGAGCAAGGTGTCGATTAGCTTTAAGTTGGCAAAGTTATCATCCACCGCCAGTACGGTTAAGGATTGGCGCGCCGCCGGCGTGGCTATGGTCACTGGGGCTATGATGTCGTATTCCATCGGTGGATAGAGTAAGTTGCGGGCAAGCTGTTGCTCACTCACGGGCAGAGACAACACCACATCGGCATTCGGGCGGATGAATTGGGTTAAGGCATCCTGTTCTTGGCAATCGTATAGCACCACAAGGCAATCGGTTTTGGTCTTCGCCAAGTTAAGTGTGCTTACCAGTTGTCCTGCGTCGCTAAACCCATGGCAACTCAAGAGAACATAGTCGTATGGCGCTTCAGCCGTGGTGAGCGTAGTCAACAAGCTTGGGATATGCTGATGATGGGTGACTTTTGTATCCCATTGATTCAATTGGCGGCTTAATACTGCGTGGGTGAGTACCCGCGGTTCGTAAAACAGTATGGTTTTGTCTTTGAGTTTTTCGAGTGGCAGTGAGTCACCGATTTGGAATTGGCCTAAGCCGAGCGGCAAACTGAACCAGAAGTTTGAGCCTTTTTCTGGGGATGAAGTAAAGCCGATTTGGCCGCCCATTTGATTCACTAAACGTTTAGTGATCACTAAACCTAAGCCGGTGCCACCAAAGCGGCGCGAAATCGACGAGTCTGCTTGGCCAAAGGCTTGGAATAAAAAGTCCTGCTGGCTTTCATCGATGCCGATACCTGTGTCGACCACATCACAGCGCAGTACCACTTGTTCATCCGATTGGCTCTGCAGTTCGATTTTGACCATCACGCTGCCAAAGTCAGTGAATTTAATCGCGTTACCAACCAAGTTATTGATGATTTGGCATACGCGCATGGCATCGCCATTGACATTGTCGGGCACGTTGGGGGCGATATCGACGACGAGTTCTAGGCCTTTGGCCTGGGCGCTGCCGGAGATCAAGGTAATCGTATCGCTTATGGTTTCTCTAAGGCCGAAGGGCATGTTTTCTAAAACCATTTTACCGGCTTCGAGTTTAGAAAAGTCGAGAATGTCGTTGATGATACCCAGCAGGTTAGTGGCGCTGCGTTCTATGGTCTTGATGTAATCGACTTGGCTCGAATGCAATGGTGTTTTGACTAATTGCCGCGCAAAACCGATAACACCATTGAGTGGCGTACGTAACTCGTGGGACATATTCGCTAAGAATTCAGATTTAATTCGGCTGGCTTCTAGGGCGCGTTTTTTAGCTAAATCCAGCTCGACGTTTTGGATTTCAATCTGCTCTAAGGTTTCCCGCAGATCAGACGTAGCTTGGTCGATATTTTGCTGCATCTCATCATGGTATTCCGATAGCGACCCCGCCATGGCATTGATGCCGCGTTTGAGTAAGTCCAGCTCACCAATCAAGTTGCCATCTAAGCGGGCGTCCAATTTACCTTCACGGATTTTAGCGACGACGCGCACCATTTCAGTAATGGGTTGAGTGACGTTTTTCACCAGCCGGAAAGTAAATAGCAGGTTTAACTGCACGCCGATCAACACGATAATAAAGGCGGCGACTGCGGCTCTATGTTGCTCTAACAAGGCACGTTCTTTATTGATTATTATCGAGATATAACCTAAAAGATGACCATCGTCAGTCTGGATATCGTAATTAGCGGGAGCAGCAATGTGGCCTGTGGCAAAAATGGGCGTCCGTAAAATAAGGCTGTCGTCCACATGTTCAATTTCGGTTTTATGCAGCGTGTTGAGGGCTTCTTTGTAGCGCATAATCTCAAAGTCTTTGTGATAGTGGGAGGTCACAAAGAGTTGATTATTGGCATCGAAAATCGCGATGGATTTTACTAAGGTGGATTTGTTGAGCTGCGCCGCCGCGAGTAAGCGTTTGGTCGCCTCGCGATCATTCGCCACTAAGCCGATTTCACTGGCAATCGACAGGGGCTCTATAATATTGCTGCCCTGTTCGACGAGCGTATCTTCGAGCTCATAAAAACGGTTTATGGTAAAGTAGCTGCCCAGAAGGATACCGACCAAGATTGTTGGCGCGAGCGCCAGCACAAGAACCCAAGAACGTAGGCTGTATTTGGTCATGTTGTTGACAGGGTTCATAGCAGCGGCGGTGTTTCCTGTGACAGAGACTAAGATAATTTTATAAGACTGCCAGAAAGAGGGCGGTCTTTGCCAGTATTTTATTGATTTAGAGGCCGAAATGGCGCAATTTTTTAAAGCAAAACCAAATAGTTCCAAACAGTTGTCGGCTAAGTTATCACTGAGCGTAGAACAGCTCGATCACTTAGGTGCTGGTATAGCACAACATCAAGGTAAAGTCGTGTTTATCCCTGGCGCTTTGCCCGATGAAACCGTGACGGTACAGCTCACCGAGCAAAAGAAAAATTATGCCCGCGCCAAGTTGATTAAAGTCGATACACCTAGCTCTGAGCGCGTCGAGCCTGAGTGCCCACACTATCATACCTGCGGCGGCTGCGACTTACAGCATATGTCATTATCGGGTCAGCGTGAGCATAAAGAAGCCGCGTTGCTGGATATTATGGCTAAGTTTGCTGGCACTGAAGGCGGTGCTTTATCGCCCGCACTCACGGGGGAAGGTTGGCATTATCGTCGCCGCGCCCGTCTTGCAACTTTATTTGATAAAAATACCAAGCACTTAAGTTTAGGCTTTCGCGCCGCCAGTAGCAGTAATGTGGTGCCAATCAGTCAATGTCTGGTGTTAGCTAAGCCGTTATCGGACTTGATTGTCCCCTTTGCTAAGTTGCTGAACCAATTGTCAGCTAAAGCCAGCTTAGGTCATCTTGAGTTAATTGCCGCCGATAATGGTCATTTCGCTGTGCTGCGGATCACTAAGGCGTTAAACGATAAAGATCTCGCTAAGTTGTCAGCCTTTGCTGAGCAGCATCAGATCCATATTTGTCAGCAGGACAACGAAGGCCAATTCCAAGGCGTCGGCGCTGAGTTAGTGTTACCTGTTTATCAGCTGTTAGATGAAAATGCGCAGTCGGAAGCGGTGAGCTTAAGTTTCACCCCAGGTAACTTTGTGCAAGTGAACGGACAGATTAACAAGGCCATGGTCGCTCAAGCGATGGATTGGTTAGCGCCAGCGCCAGATGAGCGCATTTTGGATTTGTTCTGCGGCATGGGTAATTTCAGTTTGCCCTTAGCGAAAATGGGCGCTGATGTGATTGGCGTCGAAGGGATTGCCGAGATGGTGATTCAGGCGCGAGTGAACGCGAAAGCTAACAATCTGGATAAACTGACCTTTTACCACGGCGATTTAAGTGCGGATTTATCCCTTGAGCCTTGGATGGGCAAGATTGATAAATTACTGCTCGATCCCGCCCGTGCGGGGGCATTTGAAAGCTTGCAATGGCTAAAGAAAATGAAGCCACGCAAAGTCGTGTATGTATCGTGTAATCCTGCCAGCTTGGCCCGCGATAGCGCAGTACTGTTAGAGCGCGGTTACCGATTACAGCAATTGGGACTTATCGACATGTTCCCACAAACACACCATATAGAAGCCATGGCACTGTTTGAATTAACCAAGTAATTTGCGCTGGCAAAGTAAGCAAAGCGTTTGAATAACGTAAAAAATGTGATTATTACGTCGGTTGGGTTTGACAAGTTCGCGCCAATGCTGAAGATAGGAGAGCTGAAGTGGTGCCCACTTTCTCTCTGAGCACGGATAAGGAAATAAATTAGATGGTCTCTGTTCGCGAAGCGCACTTTAATGATCCCGATTTTCACTTAGAAGATTGGGTAGCTCGCTATGTTGGTCATGCCGATGAAGCGCAGATGCTGCTCTCTTTGATAGGGCAGATTGACGCCTTACCAGCCAAGAGTCCTGCGGCGAAGAGAGAACTGCTCGAACGTGCTCGAGAGATGATTGAAATCCTCGCACCACTAAACATGGATATTGAAACCCTGCAGGCGGCAATTTTGTTTGTTGTGCTCGATGCTGGGTTACTGACCGAAGAAGCCATCCAAGAGAAATTTGGTGAGCCGCTGGCGCGTTTAGTCGCGAGTGTCGTGACCATGAATGCGATTGGCGCCTTGAAAATCAATCCTAATAGTCGTTCAACCGAGCCACAAATCGACAATATCCGCCGCATGTTATTGGCTATGGTTGAAGATGTGCGCGCCGTTGTGATTAAGCTTGCCGAGCGTGTGTGTTTGCTACGGGCGGTGAAAAATGCCGACGAAGAAACTCGCGTGCTGCTGGCCCGCGAAATTGCCGATATTTATGCGCCGCTGGCTAACCGTTTAGGGATTGGACAATTGAAGTGGGAGCTGGAAGATATTTCTTTTCGCTATCTGCATCCTGATACCTATAAAGACATTGCTAAGCAATTAGATGGCAAACGACTGGATCGTGAAGTCTTTATCGACAAGTTTGTCAGTCAGTTGCAACAAAGATTAGATGAAGATCAAATTCGCGCTAAGGTCTACGGCCGGCCGAAACATATCTACAGTATTTGGCGCAAGATGAAGGGCAAGCACCTCAAATTTGATGAGTTGTTTGACGTGCGCGCCGTGCGTATCGTGACTGAGCGTCTGCAGGATTGTTATGGCGCGTTAGGTGTTGTGCATACGCTCTGGCACCATATTCCACGGGAATTTGACGACTATGTCGCTAACCCTAAGCCTAACGGTTATCAATCGATTCATACCGTAGTGGTGGGGCCTGAGGGCAAAACCGTTGAAATTCAAATTCGTACCCAAGACATGCATGAAGATGCAGAGCTGGGTGTGGCCGCGCACTGGAAATACAAAGAAGGCAATCATTCCGGTAAGCAAAGCGGCTACGAAGAAAAAATTAACTGGCTGCGTAAAATTCTGCAATGGCAGGAAGACGTGGTCGAAAGTGGCAACTTGGTCGAAGAAGTCCGTAGCCAAGTGTTTGAAGACAGAGTCTATGTGTTCACCCCAAGCGGTGAAGTCGTCGACTTGCCACTGGGCTCAACCGTGCTCGACTTTGCCTATTACATTCACTCCCAAGTGGGACATAAATGTATTGGTGCTAAGGTCGATGGCCGTATTGTGCCGTTTACTTATCAGGTCGAAACGGGCGAGCGTATCGAGATCATCACCTCGAAACAGCCCAACCCCAAGCGCGACTGGCTTAACCCAAATTTAGGTTATATCCGTACCTCGCGGGCGCGTTCGAAAATCCAGCATTGGTTTAAGCAGCAGGACAGAGACAAAAATATTGTCGCCGGCAAAGAAATGCTTGAATCTGAACTGGCGCGGGTGAGCCTTAAAATTAAAGACGCGGCCATCGCGGTCGAGCGCTTTAATATGGCGAGCATGGATGACTTACTAGCGGCCATTGGCGGCGGTGACGTGCGTCTGCATCAAGTGGTTAACCATATTCAGAGCCGACTGCGACTCGACGAAGTGTCAGAAGAAGATGCGGTCGAAGAGTTAGTTAAGAAAGGCCAACACAAACCGACCTTAAGTGGCCGTGGTCAGGTTGAAGTCAACGGTGTGGGTAACTTGCTTAACCATATCGCCCGTTGTTGCCAGCCAGTTCCCGGTGATGAAATCTTAGGTTTTATTACTAAGGGCCGTGGCATTTCGGTACATCGCGCTGATTGTGAACAAGTTAAAGAGTTAATGCGGGTTCACCCAGAGCGTGGCGTCGATGTGGTCTGGGGCGAAAATTACTCCGGCGGTTATCGGATGCGTTTACGGGTATTAGCCCACGATCGCAGCGGCTTATTGCGTGACTTAACCTCAGTGCTGGCGGCCGAAAAATCCAATGTACTGGCCATGAGTTCGTCATCGGATACTAAAAACCAGACCGCCGCGATTGAGTTGGAACTGGAGCTTTATAACCTCGATGGTTTATCGCGGGTGTTATCGAAACTGACCCAAGTCGATAGTGTGATCGAGGCAAGACGACTTTAAGGCTAGCAACGCCTATCGAAGCGAGCGATATCTAGAAGTCATCTAGAAGCAAGAGATAAAGGATTGGGGCGGTAGGGAGTGTTCATCGTTCTGAGCCATGGTTTGCCATGGCATTTGCTCCCCGACGCGTAGTCACTCCGTCCTTGGATGCTCGACCGCCACGTCCATGGGGCGGACGGTCGTCTCGCAAATCACCATGGCTCACCTTTCAAGTATTAGTGTAACCCGTAGGTTCAAAAACTAAGTCATAAGTATTCTGTTAAATTGTTCAACCTGATTAGACTTGAGCGAAGTCATTCGATTGAACATAAGAAACTTTTGGATATTTTCGTGTTACTACGAGATGGAGAGCCCTCTCTTTCAGATAACTTTTTCTACTCCAAACCACGCGAGTCGCCTACAAATAGCAGATCAAATTCACTAACCCACTACAATTACGAACTAAGAGTTTCAGGCTGGCATAAGGACATTGTCTTTTCTAACCAGTTTAAAAACTCCAATTCATTGCTTCCCAGTCTTTCTGTGTGGCTGAGCAGTACATAACGATGTCCAGATTGAGTAAATCCAAATGGAGCCACCAGTCTCCCGTTTTTCAAGTCATCGATTATCAGAGGATATGACCCTATAGCAGCCCCTAAACCGTCAACTGCCGCCTGTAAGCAGAAATAAAAATGCTCAAAGGATTTAGACTTATTGATATTAAAGGCATGTGTTGAACGTGATGACCAATCTGACCATGCAGAAGGTCTCGTTTCACTATGAAGCAAAACGATATCATCTAAGTTGTGCTGAGCTTTGTTCCAATATTCAGGGGAAAAAACAGGGCCAACCCACTCATTGACTAAGTTGTGTGTCGTATATTCTGGGCTAATATCGAAGTCATCACGCCGGATGGCTAAAGATAATCCTGTTTCACATAAATCCACAGGCCCTCCTGCTGTTGATAGTCGAACATCAATACCCGTAAGCTGGAAAAAACTGGCCAGCCTAGGCATCAGCCAGCGCATAGTTAATGTGGGCTCACAGGAAACTTCAAGATGCTTATTGCTTTCCCTCGTTAGCTTCTTAACTCCATTATCTAGAGCATTAAACGCAATATCAGTGTACAGCTTGAGTAGCTCACCTTCTTGCGTGAGACACATTCCTCTACCTTGTTTGTAAAACAGTAACTGCGACAAATGGCTCTCTAGCAATTTAATTTGCTTACTCACTGCTCCGTGAGTGATATGAAGTTTTTCTGCTGCCTTACTGTAACTCGATGACTCTGCCGTAATATGAAATACATAGAATGCTTTTAAATGTCTCATCTGTGACTTTTTCTCACATTTAGGATGCCTTTTTTTCGATTATAACTTACCAATAAATCTATACAATTATTTTAAAATCATGAACAGTTAGGATAGAAAATGGAGTTAATAAGTTTTGCAGTATTTGGGCTTTTAATCGTAGTAAGCCCTGGTGCTGACTTTGTTTTAGTATTTAAAAACAGTGCAATTTTTGGCAGAAAAGCGGGCATATTAACGGCTCTTGGGATAGGGATTGGTGTTTGTGTGCATATTACCTATTCAGTGATAGGGATTAGTCACTTAGTTTCTCAGAATGCGGTTTTATTTAGCATAGTGAAGTACATTGGTGCGGCGTATTTAATTTATCTCGGTGTAACAGGGTTAGTCAGTTCTAAGTTGAAATTAGACTATGAAAACTCAACAGACCAACCCACACATACTCGAAAGTACATATTTCAAGGTTTTTTGTGTAATGTATTGAATCCTAAAACAATGCTTTTCTTTCTAAGCGTCTTTAGCCAACTAATCTCAGCCTATAATGAAGGTATGTCTTTCGTTATTAGCTATGGCGTTTACATTGCACTTCTACATATGGCTTGGTTTTGTATAGTCGCTTACCTAGTCACATCTGTACAAGCGAGTCACATAATTCAAAAGTTTGGTCATAGAATTAATCAGGCGTGTGGTTTTGGTCTAATTGCTTTTGGTGCAACATTATCAATAAAAGCCTAAATTCCAACTCTCACATAATAAGTAAGTATTGTACTGGTACGCTAAATTTAGTCACTTAGATAGAGGTGTAATCTGTCTTTACTTCCATATTTTTGGAATGACTAAATGTAAGTCAAATTATCCTCTGCGCACTGAGTGATTAATCGGTCATAGCTCACAATGATGCAATAGCTTTTTAGCTAAACGAGCAGCGAGAGGGTTAGTTAAGATTGGCATTGTTGCACCAGTGACCTACTAAAACATGTTTTAGTAGAGCCCTCAGGGATGCTTCTTTTAAAATAAATAGGCGGCGAGTCACTGGGGGCACAATGACAATAAATATCGCGCAACAGGTAATACAACGAGCTTTGGGAAAATATGTGTAATCGGCTATTACAAGCCGGCTCTAGGAGAACTAACTCGGAAACATATTGCTGCTCCTGCTTTCCTGCTTTTCCCAATCCCAAGTTCAGGTTAATCGACAACGTTATGCTAATTGATCATGAATATGGCTCATGTTCTATGTGAAATAAAACCGTTTTTGTTCATGTGCCGAACCACGTATAAATGACTCCAAGCGAAATATTAGACAAGCTTGAAGTTGCACCCTAGCTAAGCCATCAGGACTTAAGTCATCGGCACTTAAGTTAAATAGAACCTCAGACAGAACACTAATAATGTCTATCAGAGTAGGGTCGAGAAGCTAGAAGCGCAGGGCATAAACTCAGGTTTGAAATCAGACAATGGGATACTGGATCACTATGAATAAGCATTTTACATTTACGATTAACAGCATTTGTCTTGATGAAAATTATCATCCCTCAGACAAGACGCGTATCACGACCAACTTTGCTAATTTGGCCAGAGGTAGTCATCGCCAAGCGAACTTACGCAACGCGTTAAAGATGATTGACAACAGTTTTAATGCCTTAGCGCATTGGGATAACCCCAAAGGTGAACGTTATACTGTCGAACTTGAAATTATATCCGTTAATTTGGATATTGACGGCAGCGGTCAAACCTTCCCATCGATTGAAGTTTTGAAAACCAATATTGTTGATCATAAAACTAATAAGCGTATTGAAGGTATTGTCGGCAATAACTTTTCATCTTACGTACGCGATTATGACTTTAGCGTATTACTGGCAGAGCATAATAAGGGCCAAGCCAAATTTAGTATTCCAGATGATTTTGGTGGTCTGCATGGCAAGCTATTTCAGTCTTTTGTTAATTCTGATGCTTACAAACAGAATTTTAATAAGCCACCGGTTATCTGCCTCAGTGTGTCGGATAATAAAACCTACCATAGAATTGAGAATCAGCATCCCGTATTAGGGGTTGAATATCAGCCAAATGAATCGTCTTTAACTGAGCAATATTTCAAAAAAATGGGCTTACAGGTGCGCTATTTTATGCCACCAAATAGCGTGGCGCCTTTAGCTTTTTATTTCGTTGGTGATTTACTGAATGATTACACCCATCTTGAGTTGATAAGCACCATCAGCACTATGGGAACTTTTCAAAAAATCTATCGCCCTGAGATTTATAATGCCAATGCTGTTGCAGGGAAATGCTATCAACCTAATTTGAAAAATCTGGATCATTCACTGACTCAAATTGTTTATGACCGAGCAGAACGCAGTCAATTGGCGAATGAGCAAGGCAAATTTGCAGCCGAGCACTTTATTAAGCCCTACCAAACGTTTTTTGAACAATGGCCTGCTAATTACCTTTAGTCGCTCTGCTCCTAATCGTCACGCTCAATAATTAACCCAATACGGCATCATTATTATGACAACACGACTTAATAAAACATCGCTTAACCAGACACTGTTACCGACTTCAACTGCGGGCAGTTTGCCTAAACCTTTATGGCTTGCAGAGCCTCAAACGCTGTGGTCTCCATGGAAATTGCAAGGAGAGGAATTAATTACCGGTAAACACGATGCACTGTGTTTGTCATTACAGGATCAACAGCTAGCGGGGATTGATATTGTCAGTGATGGTGAGCAAACGCGGCAGCATTTTGTCACTACCTTTATTGAACACCTCAACGGCGTTGATTTTTCAAAACGCAAAATCGTTAAAATTCGTGATCGCTATGATGCGAGCGTGCCCACGGTTGTCGGCCCAGTGAGCCGCCAAAAGTCGGTGTTTGTTGAAGATGCCAAATTTTTACGCAAGCAAACAACGCAACCGATTAAATGGGCGCTGCCTGGCCCTATGACCATGATAGATACGCTTTTTGATGACCATTATAAAAGTCGCGAAAAGCTCGCTTGGGAATTTGCCAAAATTCTTAATGAGGAAGCCAAAGAATTAGAAGCTGCGGGTGTTGATATTATCCAATTTGATGAGCCTGCCTTTAATGTGTTTTTTGATGAGGTAAACGATTGGGGTATTGCCTGTTTAGAAAGAGCCATTGAAGGGCTAAAATGCGAAACGGCGGTGCATATTTGTTATGGTTACGGCATCAAAGCCAATACAGATTGGAAAAAAACCTTGGGCTCAGAGTGGCGCCAATATGAAGAAGTGTTTCCTAAACTGCAAAGGTCTAATATCGATATTATCTCGCTAGAATGTCACAACTCCCATGTGCCAATGGAGCTACTTGAACTCATTCGCGGTAAGAAAGTCATGGTCGGCGCGATTGATGTCGCCACCGACACGATTGAAACCGCAGAGGAAGTAGCTGACACCCTACGAAAAGCCCTTAAATTTGTCGATGCCGACAAGCTTTATCCTTGTACTAACTGTGGCATGACGCCTTTATCCCATCAAGTCGCAAGAGGCAAACTCAACGCCTTAAGTGCAGGCGCAGAGATCGTCAGAAAAGAACTCTTGGCATTAAGATAAGACGCGTTAAGTGTTGCAGCCTGTTTTACAGCAGTATGTTTTATAGCAGCATGAGTCTAGCTTTGTTGAAAGGGTATCGACGTCGGTATTAAAAAAAACGGGATTGGCATTCTGATGCCAATCCCGTTTTCATTTCTAAGCTCTTACATTGAGTGCTTGGTCTTAGCGCTTATTCACCAAGCTTTGGCGTGCGTGGCGGTATCATGCGCCTTTCACCTGTCGACTCAAATGCACCTGCAAATTTAAGCAGGTTATTATCGTCATACGCACGACCTGCGAAGGTCAAACCCACTGGCATGCCAATATCGGCCATCACGCCCATAGGCACAGTCACAGTCGGTACCCCTAAGTGACGAATTGCTAGGTTACCGTTAGCGACCCAAACTCCGTTGCTCCAAGCGATATCGGCGGAAGCCGGATTCACATGGGCATCGGCAGGGCCGACATCTGCCACGGTTGGGAACAGCACGGCATCGAGCTTAAGCTCGTCCATCCAGTCTTCGAGATCTAGCTTACGCGTCTTCTCTAAGCCACGCAGACCATCGGGAATACTGTCGATCTGGTCATAGGATTTAAGACCACGCTTAGCCATGTTGACGTACTCTTCCATGCCTGCCGCTAAGTCACCTTCACGGTTAGGCAAGGTGCCTAAATCGTGGGGGAAAATCAAATGCCCAACAACATCAGCAAGTTTGTTGAGTTTAGGGTCATTGTTAGCACGCAGGAATTCATCGAACGCCCAACCTGAGAGTTCCCATAATTCATCATGGAGGAATTGAGGCGTGACGATACCGCGGTTAAACACGGTCGGCGCACCTGGGCGGTCGCCTTCGCAATTTGATACCAACAGGAAATCGACTTCAATCACTTCGGCGCCAGCGGCTTCTAAGGCTTTACGAGCCGCTTCCCATAGATCGATAACTGATTGGCGGGTATGAATCCGTTGACCCGTTGGGCCGCCAATACCCGGATTTTCGCTGGTGCCTGCCAATTCATCTTTATTGATGTACATGCGCGGCACACCAAAACGCTTACCCTTAAGCGTATCGGCGCTAGCCGCCAGCGCCAGATAGGATTCTGGGCGAACTGTCGATGCTTTAGGGATTTGTACCCAAGGTTGCAGACGCCAGAGATCGCCACGGGTGATAGGATCGTCGGCCACAATCACATCCAACACTTCAAGCATATCGGCCATAGTGCGGGTATAAGGCACGACAACATCCATGGTCGGCGTTAACGGCCAGTTACCGCGCACGGAAATCACGCCCCGTGACGGAGTGTAAGCACACAAACCGTTATTGGACGCAGGACCTCGACCGCTTGACCAAGTTTCTTCAGCAAGACCAAAAGCAGAGTAACTTGCCGCTGTGCCCGTGCCTGCCCCATTGGAAGAGCCCGAAGCGAATGGTGCAGTAAGATACTCAGCATTATATGGACTTTCAGCGCGGCCATAGTGACCACGCTGCATACCGCCATTGGCCATGGGTGGCATATTGGTTTTGCCTAAACAAATGGCCCCCGCAGCGCGTAGGCGCTCAACGGCGAAGGCATCGTATTGCGCCACTAAATCCTTAAAGGCTGGGCTGCCAGACGCCGCCGTCAGTCCCTTCACCAAATAGCTGTCTTTGGCGGTATACGGAATACCCTCAAGTGGGCTCAGTGTTTCACCACGGGCGCGGCGCGCATCTGACGCCTCAGCTTCTTTGAGCGCATCGGGATTGTGTACCACTAACGCATTGAGCTTAGTTTTGGTTGCTGGGCCGTCATACGCCTCAACCCGCGCGAGGAACGATTTAACCAACTCCACTGCGGTGGTGCGGCCAGATTCGAGCGCTGCACGCAGCTCGGCAATGGAAACTTCAGTAACTTCAAACATCTTACGCCCTCCCGCAGAAAGCCAATTGTGCTGCAATAACAGTGACATCAAGCGTCATGCTGTTCTCCTTAGATTACTTTCCAGAGGGGATTTGTTGGGTAATACAATGGATATTACCGCCACCTAATAAAATCTCACGGGCTGGCACACCCACAATCTCATGCTCAGGGAAGATTTCCTGCAGTTTTTCGGCTGCGATATCATCGGTTGCAGGATCAAGCAACGGGAACACGATGCGATTATTGGTGATTAAAAAGTTCACATAAGAACCGGCTAAACGCTCACCCGCCGTGCGTGGCACGCCAGTGCCTTCGGTCACACCTTTTGATTCTTCTTCGGTGCAATACAGCGGCCCCGGTTGTGGCAATAGATGGATTTTTAACTTACGGCCTTTGGCATCTACGGTATTTTGCAACACCTCTAGCGCCGCTTTTGAGCGCGGATATTGTGGATCAGTCTCATCATCGGTCCAGTGTAGAATGACTTCACCAGGACGGGCAAAACAGCACATATTGTCGATATGACCATCGGTCTCATCCATATACACGCCATCTTGCAACCAGATAAACTGCTTAACATTCAAATAGTCACGCAGTAAGTCTTCAATCTGTTCTTTTGTCAGTTCAGGGTTACGGTTGGCATTGAGTAAACATTCTGCACTCGTCATACAAGTGCCTTCACCATCGACATGGATGGAGCCACCTTCGAGGATCAACGGCGCGCTGTAACGGGCAAATCCATGTTGCTTAAGCATTTGCTGTGCAACTTGTTCGTCCTTATCCCATGGGAAGTACAAACCACCGTTATGGCCGCCCCAAGCATTAAAACCCCAGTCAACACCACGGCATTCGCCATTGTCATTTACAACCACTGTTGGCCCTGTATCGCGAGCCCAGCAATCGTTACTGTCCATTTCAACCAAGGTAACGTGGGATGGCATTACCGTTTTAGCTTCGGCTAAAAACGTCTTAGGAACACCCATATAAACAGGGGTTGCCGCACCAATGGCATCGGCCACCTTAGCAAAGGTCGCCTGAGCATAAGCACCGGCTGCACGCCAGTTATCAGGACGATAGGGCCAAATCATCCACACCGCTTGCTGCGCAGCCCATTCGCCAGGCATATAAAAACCATCTTGGGATGGCTTAGTCGTTAACTGCGTGGCATCCACTGTCACGTTTGTCATGAGTTTTGTCTCCAGTAATGCTTAAAAACGATAAGGGTGTGCGTCCTAACATCGGACGACAGAATCGAAATATACCTAACATCAATCAAATGAATAAATTGAAGGACCGCATTTATCATGTGCATAGTTTGGCCGAAATTGTCAGGTCTTCACTCGGTGAGTTTTAGCTTCATTGAAATATTGCTGCGTATCTTATCATTTAAGATGGCTTGCGCTAAATACTTGTATGCAGGACATAGATGAGAATTTGTTGAGGAGGAAGCTTGTCAATTTATTGCTCACGAGATGAGTGAATTACGAAATGGAGCGAATACTCTTTAGTTAAAATAAGTCTTAGTTGAAATACGTCACTAAAATCTGATCTCAGCATCAAAATAGCACTTTTATTTTACCTAGCTTATCATCATCGCTTTATTGTAGCCTTTTGCTAAAAAACACTGCGGAGGCGTATTTTTTGTTCTTTCTCAATATTCGCCCGTTGCAGTATTTATCTTTAAAGGATATCAGCATGACTTCCCACACGGCGCCATTAACCTCATTTTCTACTACTGAAACTTCTACAACGGAACCTTCTACAACGGAACTGTCTATAACAGATGTTGAGCCGCTGCTTAAGATAATGGAAAAACTGCGTGATCCGCACACGGGTTGCCCGTGGGACAAAGCGCAAACGTTTCAAACCATAGTGCCTTTTACTTTAGAGGAGGCCTATGAAGTTGCCGATACCATAGAGCGTTTAGCCTGGGATGAGTTACCCGATGAACTCGGGGATTTGTTATTTCAAATCGTATTCTATTGTCAGCTTGGTAAAGAGCAAGGCAAGTTTGATTTTGCCACTGTGATTGAGAAAATCAGCGACAAGTTAACCCGTCGTCATCCCCATGTGTTTGGTGAGCAAAATCCGCAAATAGGCGATAGCGCCCAAGCGATGAAAGCCAATTGGGAAGCGATTAAAGCGACTGAGCGTGAACAAAAGGCCCTGCAAGTCGCGGGTGAAACCCAAGCAGATACTGTGGTTTCAGCGTTAGACAATATTCCGCGTACCCAACCTGCGCTGTCGCGCTCAATCAAAATTCAGCAAAGGGTGGCGCGAGTCGGTTTCGATTGGGCCGAACTTGAGCCCGTGGTTGCTAAAATTCACGAAGAAATCGATGAAGTCTTGCATGAGGTGAATCAACCCGAGCAAGACCAAGCGAAAGTGCAGTCCGAAATGGGCGACTTGCTATTTGCCGTGGTGAATTTAGCTCGTCATCTTAAGGTCGATCCAGAGCAAGCGTTGCGCCAAGCCAACCTTAAATTTGAACGGCGTTTTCGCGGCGTTGAACAGTTGGCGAGTGACAGCGGTAAAAGCATGGAAGAGCACACATTAATAGAGCTCGATGCCTATTGGGACCAAGTAAAAGCGATGGAGACGAGATAAACGGCAAATTATCCCGATTGGTGTTTGTCGAATCGCGCCGCCTTTGGTATACTACTGCCCCGTCCTAGTGCTTTCTTACAAGCACGTATTTTCAAACTCATTTTCTCAGGTTCAGCATGACTACAAGGTATATCTTCGTTACTGGTGGCGTTGTTTCATCACTAGGTAAAGGCATTGCAGCAGCATCATTAGCTGCAATTTTAGAGGCCCGCGGTCTCAATGTAACCATCATGAAACTGGACCCTTACATTAACGTTGATCCGGGTACCATGAGCCCAACCCAACATGGCGAAGTATTTGTTACTGAAGACGGTGCAGAAACAGATCTCGACTTGGGTCACTACGAGCGTTTCATCCGTACTAAGATGAATCGCCGTAATAACTTCACTACCGGTCGTATTTACGAAGAAGTATTACGTAAAGAACGTCGTGGCGATTATTTGGGCGCAACCATTCAGGTTATCCCGCACATCACTAATGCAATTAAAGAAAAAGTATTAGCAGGTGGCGAAGGCCATGATGTCGCTATCGTCGAAATCGGCGGTACTGTGGGTGATATCGAATCCTTGCCGTTCCTAGAGTCTATCCGTCAGCTCGGTGTTGAGCTGGGTCGTGATCGTACTCTGTTCATGCATTTAACCTTAGTGCCTTTCTTAGGTGCTGCAGGCGAAGTGAAAACTAAGCCAACTCAACACTCAGTGAAAGAGCTGCGTTCTATCGGTATTGCACCAGATGTGCTGGTTTGCCGTGGTGATCGTGCGATTCCTGCGAATGAAAAAGCCAAAATTTCGCTGTTCTGTAACGTCGAAGAGCGTGCGGTTATTTCATTAAAAGATGTTGATAGTATTTATAAAATCCCAGCTTTGTTACGTTCACAAGGTTTGGATGACTTAGTGGTTAAGCGTTTCGGTTTAGAATGCCGTGAAGCGGATCTGTCTGAGTGGGAAAATGTTATTTATCAAGAAGCTAATCCAAACGGCGAAGTCGTTATTGGTATGGTGGGTAAATACATTGAACTGCCAGATGCCTATAAGTCAGTCAACGAAGCATTAAAACACGCAGGCCTTAAAAACCGCGTATCAGTGACCATCAAGTATATTGATTCACAAACCGTAGAAGCTAAAGGCGAAGAAGTCTTACAGGGCTTAGACGGTATCTTAGTACCAGGCGGTTTTGGCGAGCGTGGTGTTGAAGGTAAGATACTGGCGGCAAAATTTGCCCGTGAAAACAATCTACCGTATTTCGGTATTTGTTTAGGTATGCAAGTTGCCCTGATTGAATTTGCGCGTAATGTTGCAGGTATGGCTGATGCACATTCAACTGAATTCAATAAAGAAACACCGTTCCCAGTTGTGGGTTTGATCACTGAATGGATTGACGAAGAAGGTAATGTTGAGCAGCGCCATGAAGCGTCTGACTTAGGTGGCACTATGCGTTTAGGCGCTCAATTGTGTCATTTACTCGAGGGTTCAAAAGCGGCTCAAGCCTACAAAGGTAATAGCTGTGTAGAACGTCACCGTCACCGTTACGAAGTGAACAACAAATACAGAGAGCGTTTAGAGCAAGCTGGCATGATCTTCAGCGGTTTGTCTTCTGATCGTAAACTGGTGGAAATGATCGAACTAAAAGATCACCCATGGTTTGTTGCAGGTCAATTCCATCCTGAATTCACCTCAACGCCGCGCGATGGTCACCCATTGTTCGAAGGGTTTATTGCTGCGGCAAGTGCGCATCAAAAACGTGATCTGAAGTAAGAATATTTAAGGCCGGACCCGCGACAGTGGTGCCGGCCTTTTGCTACACTCGTCGCGACTTGAAACATAAGAATTTAATACCTCTGGGTATAAACAGCATGGGTATCCGTTGCATCTGTATGGAAGCAAACCGTAAATGGAGTTTGGTTATTTTCTGCGGTATGTGACTTCCATTTATTCCCATAGGTATTGGTTTTTTCTTTTATCTTTAAACTTAAATCGAGGGTGTTATGGCTAAGATTATTAACGTGATTGGTCGCGAGATTATGGATTCTCGTGGTAACCCAACTGTTGAAGCCGAAGTGCATTTAGAAGGTGGTTTTGTGGGTATGGCTGCGGCGCCTTCTGGTGCATCAACCGGTAGCCGTGAAGCGTTAGAATTACGTGATGGCGATAAGAGCCGTTATTTAGGCAAAGGCGTATTAACCGCTGTTGCTAACGTAAACGGTGTCATCCGCGCTGCATTATTAGGCAAAGATGCGACTGCACAAGCTGAGCTTGATCAAATTATGATCGACTTAGATGGCACAGAAAACAAAGACAAGTTAGGCGCAAACGCGATTCTGGCTGTGTCTTTAGCGGCTGCTAAAGCAGCAGCAGCATCTAAAGGTATTCCTTTATACGCGCATATTGCTGAATTAAACGGTACACCAGGCCAATATTCTATGCCTGTGCCTATGATGAACATCTTAAACGGTGGCGAGCACGCGGATAACAACGTTGATATCCAAGAATTCATGGTGCAACCTGTTGGCGCGAAAACCTTCCGTGAAGCACTGCGCATGGGCGCTGAAATCTTCCATACGCTGAAAAAAGTATTGCACGACAAAGGCCTAAGCACTTCTGTGGGTGACGAAGGTGGTTTTGCACCTAACTTAGCGTCAAACGCTGATGCGTTAGCCATTATCAAAGAAGCGGTTGAACTGGCTGGCTACAAGTTAGGTACTGATGTCACGTTAGCGCTGGATTGCGCTGCATCTGAATTCTACAAAGACGGCAAATACGATTTAGCGGGCGAAGGCAAAGTCTTCGACTCGAACGGTTTCTCTGATTTCTTAAAATCATTGGCTGACCAATACCCAATCGTGTCTATCGAAGATGGCTTAGACGAATCAGATTGGGATGGCTGGGCTTATCAAACTCAAATCATGGGCGATAAGATCCAATTAGTGGGCGACGATTTATTTGTTACTAACACTAAAATCTTAACCCGTGGTATTGAAAACGGTATTGCTAACTCAATCCTTATCAAGTTTAACCAAATTGGTTCATTGACTGAGACTTTAGCGGCTATTCGTATGGCGAAAGAAGCGGGTTATACCGCCGTGATTTCACATCGTAGTGGTGAGACTGAAGATTCAACCATTGCTGACTTAGCCGTAGGTACTGCTGCTGGCCAAATCAAAACCGGTTCACTGTGTCGTTCTGACCGTGTTGCTAAATACAACCAATTGCTGCGTATCGAAGAGCAATTAGGTGAAAAAGCGCCATACCGTGGTTTGAAAGAGATCAAAGGTCAGGCGTAATTTAATATTTGATGTAAAAAGGCCACCACTTGGTGGCCTTTTTTGTTGTACTATCTGCTGTATATTTTTTTAATCCAAGATACTGACGCTAATTCCTCCATGAAATTTTTTGTCATTGCACTCATAGTGCTACTCGGTGTACTGCAATTCCGTCTTTGGTCGGGAGGTAATAGTCTTCCTGAATATTTCGTTCTGCAAAAACAAATTGCCGCCCAGCAAGAAGGTAACGCCAAACTCAATGAGCGTAACCAAGTGCTGAAGGAAGAAATCATCGATCTGAAAAGTGGTACAGAAGCCATCGAAGAGCGCGCACGCAACGAACTTGGCATGGTTAAAGAAGGCGAGACCTTCTATCGCGTCGTGGGTGGTGAGCGCTCGGTATCGAGTCCATCTCAGTAATATGGAGTTAGGATGACAGAGCTAGGACATTTAGATCTTGGATTAAATGAACAATCCAATCCCGATAGTCAATCTGATCTGGTAACACAAATTGAATTGCAGCGCCAAGCTGAGCATGTCACTCAAGCTGTGGTTGCCATCGTTCCCGCCGCAGGCATAGGTAGCCGTATGGGCGCCGACAGACCTAAGCAATATCTTGAGGTGTGCGGCCAGAGTATTCTTGCTCATACCTTAGATAAGCTCTTGTCCCATCCGCACATTTCTCAAGTGATCGTCGCCTTACATTCGAACGATACTATCTTCGATACCTTGCCACAGGCCGTGCACCCCAAATTGATTACAGTATTAGGTGGCGGTGAGCGCGCTGATTCTGTGTTGGCGGCGCTGCAAATTGCGCCCGAGCACAGTTGGGCCTTAGTGCATGATGCGGCAAGACCTTGTTTAACCGCGACGGATATCGACAAGTTACTCGCATCCAGAGTGCAATTTCCCCAAGGTGCTATTTTGGCTATGCCTGTGCGCGATACCATGAAGCGCGCGAATAAACAGGGTGAAATCAGTGCCACTGTGTGTCGCGATAATTTATGGCATGCATTGACGCCGCAGTTATTTCCAGCACAGCAATTAAAAAATTACCTCAATGCGGCTCTGGCTGCAGGTGCGGTAGTCACAGATGAGGCTTCGGCGATGGAATGGGCGGGGATATCACCCGGACTCGTTTCGGGCCGTGCTGATAATATAAAAGTAACGCATCCCGACGATTTAGGGCTAGCCGAACTGTTTTTGATGCGTGCCGTTAAATAGTCATAATCAAAGTAAAATAATACGTTAGGAATATTAAATGAAAATCCGTATCGGCCATGGTTTCGATGTGCATAAATTTGGTGCGGCGCGGCCACTTATCCTTTGTGGCGTGGAAGTACCCTATGAAACAGGCCTAGTCGCACATTCAGATGGTGATGTGGTACTGCATGCGATTTCCGATGCCATCCTCGGTGCTTTAGCGCTCGGTGACATAGGAAAACATTTCCCCGATACCGATGCCGCCTATAAGGGGGCTGATAGCCGCGTATTGCTGCGTCATTGCTATGCTTTAGCGAGAGCGAAAGGCTTTGTGCTAGGCAATCTTGACGTCACTATCATAGCCCAAGCTCCTAAAATGGCACCGCACATAGAGGCAATGCGCCAGATATTAGCCGCCGATTTAACCGCGGAACTTGACGATATTAATGTCAAAGCGACCACGACTGAACAGCTTGGATTTACCGGGCGTAAAGAAGGTATTGCGGTAGAAGCCGTGGTACTTATGGCCCGCAAACACGATTAACTTAAGAGTAAAAAAGTCCCATGAGCGAATTACATTATCTGTATGGTAAGCCTTTAGGTACAGCAGATCTAAGAACCCAAAATAGCGATTTTATCGTGAAAGAGATTTTGCCTTTTAGCCCGACGGGTGAAGGTGAACATCACATGCTGCATGTACGCAAAGAAGGGCTAAATACAGTACAAGTCGCTGAAATGATCGCTAAGTTTGCTAAGGTGCATCCAAAGGAAGTGACCTACGCTGGGCAAAAAGATAAAAATGCCATCACAGAACAATGGTTCGGTGTGCGTATTCCTGGTAAAGAAACGCCTACTTGGAAGGAGCTCAATAGCGATCGTTTGACTATATTGTCGAGCAGCCGCCACAGCAAGAAACTGCGAATTGGTGCCTTAGTCGGTAACCGCTTTATTCTTACCCTGAGAAATGTCACCCAAGTGGAAGACATTATCAGTCGTATCGAAAAGGTCGCTCAAGTGGGCGTGCCCAATTACTTTGGTGAGCAGCGCTTTGGTCACGATGGCAAAAACTTAGTGTTTGGTCGCCAAATGATGGCGGGTAAAAAAGTCAAAGACAGAAATAAGCGCAGCATGTATTTGTCTGCCGTGCGCTCAAATCTGTTTAACACTGTAGTGTCGTACCGATTAGCCAACCATGGCACTAAGCCTTTAGCGGGTGATTGTGTGATGTTAGCGGGCAGCAAAAGCTTCTTTGTTACGCCTGAATGGGATCTCATCGTATTGAAGCGTCTGATTGAAAAAGACATTCAACTTTCTGCACCATTGTGGGGGCGCGGCATGATGTTACCCCAAGGTGAAGCTGCTGCGGTGGAAACCTTAGCCATGAGTGAGTTAGCTGACGATTGCTATGGTTTAGAGCACGCCGGATTAGAGCAAGAACGCCGTCCGTTACTGCTTGAGCCCCAAGGCCTTAAATACGAACAAACCGCCGATGGCTTAGTGCTGGAGTTTGTGTTGCCTGCGGGCAGTTTTGCAACATCGTTATTGAGAGAGTTGGTTAATTATCAAGATGTTAAAGAGCAGCAATGGCAAGCTACATTGGTGCAGGAGCCTGCGCCTGAGGTAATTAACGCTAACGTAGTGGCTAACATTGATACTGTTAAGACTGAAGCAGAGTCATGATCCGTATCCTTGTTAGCAATGACGATGGGATTAATGCTCCAGGTATCAAAGCCTTATCTGAGGCTTTGGCTGAAATTGCGACTGTGCTGACTGTGGGGCCGGATCGAAATTGCTCTGGTGCGAGCAACTCATTAACCTTGACTAATCCATTAAGAATTAATAGGTTAGATAATGGCTATATTTCCGTTCACGGTACACCGACAGATTGCGTTCATTTGGCTATCCGAGAATTATGTGATGGCGAACCTGATATGGTGGTGTCTGGCATCAATGCGGGGGCAAATATGGGTGATGACACCTTATATTCGGGGACGGTTGCCGCCGCGATGGAAGGACGCTTTTTAGGTTTTCCTGCAATAGCAATTTCGCTTAATGGCCGTAAATTCGAACATTATCAATCGGCTGCTGTTTATGCTCGGCGGATAGTTCAAGGTTTGTTGGCCCAGCCTTTGGCAAAAGATCAGATCTTAAATGTGAATGTGCCTGACTTGCAACTTGATCAAATTAAAGGGATCAAAGTGACTCGCCTCGGTGCTCGTCATAAGGCCGAAGGCATAGTGCGAACGCAAGATCCTGCCGGACGTGAAATCTTCTGGCTTGGTCCACCGGGACAAGAGCAGGATGCCACAGAGGGCACTGATTTTCATGCTATCGCCAATGGCTATGTTTCAATTACGCCCTTGACGGTTGATTTAACCGCCTACGGACAACTAACGGCATTGCAAAATTGGGTAGATAAAATATGACTCGAGTTGCCTTAACATCGGCGGTGAATTTAGCTAAAAAGCTTCAAGATGCGGGGATCCGTAATCAAGCCGTGTTAAAGGCGATATCGCATACGCCGCGAGAAATGTTTCTCGATAATGCGCTAGCCCATAAAGCTTATGAAAATACGGCTTTGCCAATTGGACAAGGGCAAACCATTTCGCAGCCTTATATCGTTGCCCGTATGAGCGAACTCTTACTGCACAAGATGCCACAGCGAGTGTTAGAAGTGGGGACGGGATCGGGCTATCAGGCAGCCATTTTGGCTCAATTGGTGCCTCAGCTTTGTACTATCGAACGGATCAAAGGTCTACAAATTCAAGCAAGACAGCGTTTAAAACGATTAGATTTGCATAATGTGTCGTTTAAATATGGTGATGGTTGGTTGGGATGGGCTAATCGTAGTCCGTTCGATGCCATTATGGTGACTGCGGCGGCGGCGACTATACCAGAGGCTTTGCTGTCTCAGTTGGCTGATGGAGGGGTGTTAGTCTTACCTGTGGGAGAGGATACTCAACAATTGATGCGTATTACGCGCACTGCTGACCGCTTTAGTTCTGAAACCATTGAAACGGTTAAATTTGTACCTTTAATTAATGGAGAGTTAGCTTAACCTTGTGTTGTGCTACTGTGTTAAGCGAAGTGCTTGTTTTGCACAGAAGGCGTCATTTTCTCATCATAAACAGTAATACAACCTTACCAAGGAGTTTTTATTGTTGAATGCGGGTTTACTCTTAAACCTTTGCTTTATATTTCTGCTTGTAGGCTGTAGCTTTCAGGCCAGCAGACCCGCACCCGTCGAAAATATTTCCCATAGCTACTCTAAAAATAGCAAAGGCCACATTAAATCGAATTCATATAAAGTTAAAAAAGGTGACACTCTCTACTCTATTTCTTGGGCTGCAGGGAAAGACTTTTCTGAAATAGCTAAACTTAATCAATTAGATAACCCTTATACAATTTACCCTGGACAGATTTTATATTTAACTAATGCTAAATCTAGTAACCAATCAAAATCTACGACTTTAGATGGAAATATAACGGATAATTCAGATGCTAACTCAAGTAAAAGTGATAAAAAACAATTAGATGATAAGGTTTATCAGTCTAATGCTAAGTCAAGTGACGATCTGAAAAAAACACTTGATCAGAAAGCTAAGCCCGCGTACCTTGTAACAAGTTCCCAACAAAATGTTAACCAACTAATGGTTCCACCCACCTCAACACTGCCAGCCAGTGTGAGTCAGTGGCAGTGGCCAGTAAGAGGGAAGTTAATCGGAACTTATTCTGCCAATGAGCAGGGAAATAAAGGTATTAAGATCGCGGGAAATCGGGGAGATATCATCAAAGCTGCTGCAGATGGGCGGGTGGTATACGCAGGAAGTGCTCTTAGGGGTTACGGTAATTTAGTGATTATTAAACATAGTGACGATTACCTTAGTGCTTATGCTCATACGGACAAGATCTTAGTCAAAGAAAAGCAACATGTCCTCGCAGGGCAGACTGTTGCAAAAATGGGCAATACAGGTGCCAATCGGGTAATGTTACATTTTGAAATTCGTTACCATGGACAGTCTGTAAACCCACTTACTTATTTACCTAAACAATGATTGTTTGGGGCCTTGTTGGCAAATGGAGGATAGGAAATTGCACTAATTCAGCAGTTTAATTAGGTTTGGGAGATTTGATCATGAGCCGCATAAATAGCACTGCCGCAGAAGCACTAGTAGATTTTTCCGCAGAAACCGTAGACTTTGATCTTGAAAAAGAAGAAGTTGCCACCGATCTAGTCCAAGAGCTAGGAATAGAACAACAGGTCCAAGATGACCTGCAAAAAAATCTTGATGCCACTCAACTTTATCTAGGTGAGATTGGTTTTTCCCCACTGCTTAGCGCAGAAGAAGAAGTTTACTTTTCCCGTAAGGCCTTAAAAGGTTGTGCAAAATCCCGTAATCGCATGATCGAAAGTAATTTACGTCTCGTCGTAAAAATTGCACGTCGTTACAATAACCGCGGCTTAGCACTGCTCGATCTTATCGAAGAGGGTAATTTAGGTTTAATTCGTGCCGTAGAAAAGTTTGACCCAGAAAGAGGTTTTCGTTTTTCAACCTATGCGACTTGGTGGATCAGACAGACGATTGAACGCGCTATCATGAATCAAACTCGTACTATTCGTTTGCCGATTCATGTTGTTAAAGAACTCAACGTATACTTGCGCACAGCCCGCGAATTAGCACAAAAACTGGATCATGAACCTACAGCGGAAGAAATTGCTGAAAAACTGCAAGTTTCTAGCTCTGATGTGAGCCGCATGCTTAAGCTGAATGAAAAAATTACCTCTGTTGATACGCCTTTGGGGGGCGATAACGAGAAAGCATTATTAGATGTATTGGCCGATGATGATAGTGTTGGCCCTGACTATAAAGTGCAAGATGAAGACATCTCTAACTCGGTTGTGAAATGGCTTAACGAGTTGAACACAAAACAAAGAGAAGTATTAGCCCGTCGTTTTGGTTTGTTAGGTTATGAACCTTCTACGCTTGAAGATGTGGGGGCTGAAATTGGTTTAACCCGTGAACGTGTTCGTCAAATCCAAGTGGAAGCATTAAAACGCTTACGTGATTTATTGGGTTCTCAAGGTTTATCTGTTGAAGCTTTATTTAGAAACTAATATCTGTCTTATGGTGCCTTTCAGAGAAGCTATCCAGAAATGCACTTAGTGTGAGATCACGTCATAAAGTAAAACGCCCACTATAGAGTGGGCGTTGTTATTTTTAGGCTTTTATTTAGATCACCTGATGTCTAGCTCAAGCGTTTCAGTTCATAGAGCAAATCAAGCGCCTGTTTTGGCGTTAAGTTATCGGGATTAATGCTACTTAATTTAGTCAAAGCTGGATTTTCAACCGGTTCAGGTAAAGCGAGTAAGCTTTGAATGGGCGTCCTCGTTCCTTCTGGTTGGTGATCGCGACTCTCCAATTGCTGCAATTTATGTTTCGCTGCTTTAATCACTTTGTTTGGCACGCCGGCAAGCGCCGCAACTTGTAAGCCGTAGCTTTTACTGGCGGCGCCTTCTTGTACTGCATGCATAAAGGCGATGGTATCATCGTGCTCTATGGCATCAAGGTGCACATTGTAAACACCTGCCATTAAGTCAGGTAATTGAGTTAGCTCAAAATAATGGGTAGCGAATAGGGTCATAGCCCCGACTTGCTGGGCTAAATACTCTGCTGCCGACCAAGCTAGCGATAAACCATCATAGGTGGATGTTCCACGGCCGATTTCATCCATTAACACTAAACTACTGGCAGTGGCATTGTGCAGGATGTTGGCAGTTTCAGTCATTTCGACCATAAAGGTTGAGCGGCCAGAGGCCAGATCGTCTGATGCGCCAATACGGGTAAAGATGCGATCAATCGGGCCAATCAGGGCGCGATCTGCTGGAACAAAACAACCAATATGGGTCATCAGTGTAATCAAGGCGACTTGACGCATATAGGTCGATTTACCGCCCATGTTGGGTCCGGTGACAATCAACATACGTCTTTGATTGTGCAAGGTCACTGGGTTAGCGATAAACGGCGTTTGGCTAACACGCTCCACCACTGGATGGCGACCTGCGTCTATTTGTACGCCGATATCTTGGCTCAGCTCTGGACAAGTGTAGCCTAAGGTTTCGGCACGCTCGGCAAAGTTACTCAGTACATCAAGCTCAGCCGCTGCTCTAGCAAAAGCCTGTAATTCATGTAATTTCGGCAGAATAAGATCGAATAACTGTTCCCATAACTGCTTTTCGAGTGCCAGCGCTTTACCTTGGCTCGAGAGGACTTTTTCTTCGTATTCCTTAAGTTCAGGCGTGATATAACGCTCCATATTCTTAAGTGTTTGGCGTCGTTGATAATTGAGCGGTACTTGTGAGGATTGCAGGCGGCTTACTTCGATGTAATAACCGTGTACGCGGTTATAGCCGACTTTAAGTGTATTGATGCCAGTTCGTTCTTTTTCTCTGGCTTCAAGTTGTACTAAGTAATCACTCGCTCCTTCGCTCAGACCGCGCCATTCATCTAGTTCGCTGTTATAGCCTTCACGGATCACCCCACCATCGCGGATAAGCATAGGTGGATTATCGACTATCGCGCGCTCAAGCAGGGCTTGCTCAGCGGGGAACTCACCTAAGTGTTGACGCAATTGAGTCGTGTGCGGCGCGCTCAGTGTACTTAAACTCAGTTGTAATTCAGGCAATAAGCCCAGTGCTTGACGTAAACGTGCAAAGTCCCTTGGACGGGCAGTGCGCAGGGCTAACCTTGCCATGATACGTTCGATATCGCCAAGTGCCTTTAGCTGCTCATGCAAACCTTCGTGGGCTGCGGTATCGAGCAGTTCAGTCACCGCCTGTTGACGAGCCTTGATTTGCTTAGGATCTCGCAGAGGCTGATGGACCCAGCGTTGTAACATACGGCTGCCCATAGGCGTTGCCGTATTATCCAATACTGCCGCTAAGGTATTATCGCGGCCACCGGCAAGGTTTTGAGTTAATTCTAAATTTCGGCGAGTTGCCGCATCGAGTACTATGCTATCGGTTTGATTGAAGCGGATAATGGCATTGATATGGGGCAGTGCCGTGCGCTGTGTGTCTTTGACATATTGCATCAAGCAACCCGCAGCCTGCAGTGATAAACGTGCATCTGCGATGCCAAAACCATGTAAGTCTTTAGTGCCGAACTGGGCCAGTAGTAACTTGATACTCGTATCGTAATCAAATTCCCACTCGGGGCGACGGCGTTTGCCTTTAAAACCGTTAAGTAGACCTAGTTCGCCAAAGTCTTCACTGTAGAGAATTTCAACGGGATTAGTGCGTTGCAATTCTGCTTCTAATGACTCTCGGGTGTCGAGCTCTGCAATCACAAAACGTCCGGATGAAACATCTAATGTGGCATAACCAAAACCGACTTTACCTTGATAAACCGCGGCTAACAGATTGTCTTGGCGCTCTTGTAGCAACGCTTCGTCGGTTAAGGTGCCTGGCGTGACAATTCGCACCACTTTACGTTCTACCGGTCCTTTAGATGTCGCGGGATCGCCAATCTGTTCGCAAATCGCAACTGATTGACCAATTTGAACTAATTTTGCAAGATAGCCTTCCACAGCATGGTAAGGAAGTCCCGCCATCGGAATAGGATCGCCACCACTTTTACCGCGCGCAGTGAGTGAAATGCCTAACAGCTCAGAAGCACGTTTAGCATCGTCATAAAACAACTCGTAGAAGTCACCCATGCGATAAAACAGCAACATATCGTGATGTTCTGCTTTCATCGTCAAGTACTGACGCATCATAGGAGTATGTTTCTCTAAATCATCGGTATCAATTACATTCATTAAATCGTTATCGTCCGTTGTGACTGCCTAAAGGCGATACAGTTTGTGTGGTTAAGGGTGATTAAGCGCTATGGAAGCGGAAGACTGCTGTACAATTTTCAGCTAAAAAGACCACGCAAAATTTGTTGCGCCAATCTTAGCAATAATTTAGCGAAAATTGAGCCCTTAACGATGGATATTGATCAAAGGGAGCTATTATCTGATTTGATATTCGCTAAAACCTTGGTCATATTAAAAATCCTATCAGCTAAAAATAATTCAGTCACAGGTCTTGATACTGTATGATTGTACAGTATACTAGTCAGCAGAATTAAGACAAAAAGCGCGGCTTTTTGAATTACCCGTTTGTAAATTGAATATCACTTTTGACAGCTTAATGCTTGTCTTGATGAGGGAACAGGAATGAAGGTCGATCCAAATAAAGAGAAAGCACTTGCTGCGGTATTGATCCAAATTGAGAAACAATTTGGTAAAGGCTCCATCATGAAGCTGGGCGAAGATCGCTCTATGGATGTTGAGACCATTTCTACCGGTTCTCTGTCTCTGGACGTTGCTTTAGGTGCTGGCGGTTTGCCAATGGGTCGTATCGTTGAGATCTATGGTCCTGAATCATCAGGTAAAACAACACTGACTTTAGAAGTGATTGCCGCAGCGCAACGTGAAGGCAAAACCTGTGCCTTTATCGATGCAGAGCATGCGTTAGACCCTATTTATGCTAAAAAATTGGGCGTAGATATTGATAACCTGCTGTGTTCGCAACCGGATACTGGCGAGCAAGCGCTTGAGATTTGTGATGCTTTAACTCGTTCAGGCGCTGTTGACGTTATCGTAGTCGACTCAGTGGCGGCATTAACGCCTAAAGCTGAAATCGAAGGCGAAATTGGTGATTCTCACATGGGCCTAGCGGCGCGTATGATGAGCCAAGCCATGCGTAAACTTGCGGGTAACTTAAAGCAATCTAACACCTTACTTATCTTCATCAACCAAATTCGGATGAAGATTGGTGTGATGTTCGGTAACCCAGAAACTACAACCGGTGGTAACGCGCTGAAGTTTTATGCTTCTGTTCGTTTAGACATTCGCCGCACTGGTGCCATTAAAGACGGCGATGAAGTGGTCGGTAACGAAACTCGCGTTAAAGTGGTGAAAAACAAGGTTGCAGCGCCGTTTAAGCAGGCCGAATTCCAAATCCTTTATGGCCAAGGTATTAACCGTACTGGTGAGTTAGTTGACTTAGGCGTAGCCCATAAGTTGATTGAAAAAGCGGGCGCTTGGTACAGCTATAAAGGTGATAAAATCGGCCAAGGTCGTGCTAATGCTGGCAAATATCTGACTGAAAACCCAGCTATTGCTGCTGAAATTGACAAGACGCTACGTGAGTTGCTTTTGAGTAATCCGAGTGCCTTGGCTGCCAAAGCTGATGATAGTACTGAGGACAATATTGATTTAGAGACAGGCGAAGTATTCTGAGTCAGTCAGCCCATCAAATTGCGGTCGCGCTGTTAGCGCGCCGCGATTATTCCCGTTTACAAATCCGCGATAAATTGCTCGAAAAAGGTTTCGAACTTAACGATATCGAACCTGTACTCGATGCTTGCGAATCCTCCGGTTTTATTAATGATGCTCGTTATGCCGAACTGTTGGTGCGAAGCCACATCAGTCGAGGCCACGGTGCAATACGCATCCGCCAAGCAATCGCACAGAAAGGCTTATCTAAAGACTGTATTGAAGCCGCTTTGGTTAATTGTGATTGTGACTGGTTTGAGCTAGCAAAAGATAAAGCCACCAAAAAATACGGTGTTCCTCGCGTAACAGAAGTGAAGGGCTCTAAAGCTCGGGATCTCATCGCAAAGGAAAAGGCCAAACGAGTGCGTTTTTTAATGGGCCAAGGCTTTAGCTACGATCAAATCACTTACGCACTAGATTCAGATCCCAATGATCTCGATGAAAATTATTAAATTTGGAGCTAAGACTGTAAAAGCTCATCTAAATATCATCAATGAGTCTTGTCCATTTCGTACTCCACATTAGACTCACTTGCTTAAATATTGTCCGTGCCGCGATAAACTTACACCGTCTTTATTTGTGCTTTATCTTGTCGTTTTGCTTCTAGTGACTCTGGTGTGGGCGATTCACGCTAAAATATTAAATTCCTGATGTGTATATCACCAATCAAGACTGGTCGTCCTTCCTTAGTCTGCTTATAATGCTGGGCAAATAGAAATACGGCTAGCCTAAGGCGTAGCTGGTAATGCTTACCCAATTCAGGATGATTTCATGTATCAAACTACAGCAGAGCTCAGAAGCGCTTTCCTCGAATTTTTCCGCAGCAATGGTCATCAAGTTGTGGACAGTAGTTCATTAGTGCCAGGCAACGATCCCACACTTTTATTTACCAATGCAGGCATGAACCAGTTCAAGGACGTGTTTCTTGGTATGGACAAACGCAATTATACGCGTGCGACCACTGCTCAACGTTGTGTACGCGCCGGTGGTAAACATAACGATTTGGATAACGTTGGCTACACAGCACGTCATCACACCTTTTTCGAAATGCTAGGTAACTTCAGTTTTGGAGATTATTTTAAAGAAGAAGCGATTCGTTTGGGCTGGACTTTTTTAACTGAAACGTTAAAGCTGCCGAAGGAACGTCTGTGCGTCACTATTTATCAGACAGATGATGAAGCCTTTGAAATCTGGAATAAAAAAATTGGTGTCGCTGCCGAGAACATCATACGTATCGGTGACAATAAAGGTGCTGCCTTTGCGTCAGATAACTTCTGGCAAATGGGTGATACCGGTCCTTGTGGTCCATGTACTGAGATTTTTTATGATCATGGTGATCATATTTGGGGTGGCCGTCCTGGCAGTCCTGAAGAAGATGGCGACCGTTTCATCGAAATCTGGAACATCGTTTTCATGCAGTACAACCGTCAAGCATCGGGTGAAATGTTACCTTTGCCTAAGCCATCGGTTGATACTGGCATGGGGATTGAGCGTATCGCCGCGATTATGCAAGGCGTACATTCTAACTACGAAATCGATATTTTCCGTACTTTGATCGCTAAAGCGGCAGAAATCATCGGCGTAAGCGATTTAACCGAGAAGTCACTGCGCGTCATTGCCGACCATATCCGTTCATGTGCATTCCTTATTGCCGATGGCGTTATGCCGTCGAACGAAGGCCGCGGTTATGTGCTGCGCCGCATTATCCGCCGCGCAGTTCGCCATGGTAACAAGTTGGGCGCGACCGAAGCTTTCTTCTATAAGTTGGTTCCATCTTTGATTGCGGTGATGGGCGATGCGGCTAAAGGGTTAGCTGAGACGCAAGTCATTGTTGAAAAAGCGCTGAAAGCGGAAGAGGAGCAATTTGCCCGTACGCTTGAACGTGGTTTAGGTATTTTAGATACGGCCTTAAACGAGTTGAAAGGCGACACTTTAGACGGCGAAACCGTATTTAAGCTGTATGACACCTACGGCTTCCCAATGGATTTGACCGCTGACGTCTGTCGTGAGCGCAACATCATTGTCGATGAAGCAGGTTTCGAAGTCGCCATGGCTGAGCAACGTAGCCGCGCCCAAGCTGCTGGTAACTTTGGTGCAGATTACAACGCAGCGCTGAAAATCGATGCTGAAACCGCATTCACTGGTTACACCGAATTAGCGGGCCAAGCTAAGGTCACCGCGATTTATCAAAATGGTGAGTCAGTGACGGCGATCAAAGCGGGTGATGAAGCCGTTGTCGTGCTCGATGTAACACCTTTCTACGCGGAATCTGGCGGTCAAGTAGGCGATAAAGGCCAATTGGTTGCAAACGGTATTGAGTTTACGGTAAACGATACGCAAAAGTATGGTCAAGCAACGGGCCATCAAGGTGTTTTGGCTACAGGTAGCTTGAGCGTTGGCCAAGTTATTGAAGCGAAAGTGGACAAAAAACTGCGTCACCGTACACAGTTAAACCATTCTGTTACGCATTTACTGCATGCCGCACTGCGTCAAGTGCTCGGTACTCATGTCTCGCAAAAAGGTTCTTTGGTTGATCCTGAGCGTTTACGTTTTGACTTCTCCCATTTCGAAGGCGTAAAAGCTGCTGAATTAAAAGAAGTTGAAGAATTAGTTAACACTCAAATTCGTCGTAACCATGAGCTGAAAACCGCTGAAATGGGCATAGATGAAGCTAAAGAGAAAGGCGCTATGGCACTCTTTGGTGAGAAATATGATTCACAAGTGCGTGTTGTGACTATGGGCGATTTCTCTATCGAATTGTGTGGCGGTACCCATGTGGGTCGCACTGGCGATATCGGCTTATTTAAAATCACCTCTGAAGCAGGTATTGCTGCGGGTGTACGTCGCATCGAAGCCGTGACTGGTGCTGCCGCTATGGCTTATGTGGCGCAGCAACAAGCTGAACTGGAAGAAGCTGCAGCCTTATTGAAAGGCGATGCCAACTCAGTGGTGGCTAAGTTAAAAGCGCAGCTCGATAAGATGAAACAACTCGAAAAAGAAATGGCGCAGTTGAAAGATAAGCTAGCGGCCGCAGCGAGTGCAGACTTAGTGGGCGATGCCGTTGTAGTTAATGGCGTTAACGTACTGATCAAAAAATTAGACGGCGTTGAGGCAAGTTCACTACGTGGTTTGCAAGATGAATTAAAACAGAAATTGAAATCGGCCATTATCGTTCTTGGTACCGCGCAGGAAGGGAAAGTTAACCTGATCGCGGGTGTGAGTAACGATCTGATCGGTAAAGTCAAAGCGGGTGAGCTAGTCGCTATGGTCGCTGCACAAGTGGGCGGTAAAGGCGGTGGTCGTCCTGATATGGCTCAAGCGGGCGGTAGCCAGCCAGAAAATCTGGATGCGGCATTGGCTCAAGTATTACCTTGGATTACTGAGCGTCTAGCTTAAGAGGTTGCTGTGCCCCAAAAACGAAAGCTTAGTGGTAGCAAGCTTTTTGTGAAAAAGTTCGGCGGCACTTCGGTGGGTTCTATTGAACGTATCGAAGCAGTCGCTGAGCAGATTACAAAGTCAGCTCACAATGGTGAGCAGCAAGTCTTAGTTTTATCAGCGATGGCGGGTGAGACTAATCGCTTGTTTGCACTGGCAGCACAAATTAATCCGCGGGCCTCGGCGCGCGAATTAGACATGTTAGTGTCAACGGGTGAGCAAGTGAGCATTGCCTTAATGTCGATGGCGTTACAGCGCCGCGGCATAAAGGCGAAATCCCTTACAGGCGATCAGGTACAAATTCATACTAATAGTCAATTTGGCCGCGCCAGCATCGAGCGAGTGGATACTGAGTATTTGCAATCACTACTAGCCGATGGTGTTGTGCCGATCGTTGCAGGGTTTCAAGGTATCGATCCTCAAGGTGAAGTGACCACCTTAGGGCGCGGTGGTTCAGATACCACAGCTGTAGCCTTAGCGGCGGCGTTAGAAGCTGATGAATGCCAGATTTTTACTGACGTGGCTGGGGTATTTACCACAGATCCGAATATTGATAGCAGTGCCCGTCGCCTCGATGTGATTGGGTTTGATGTGATGCTCGAAATGGCAAAGCTCGGCGCTAAAGTACTGCATCCCGATTCTGTCGAATACGCAGAGCGTTTTCGTGTGCCATTGCGAGTCTTGTCGAGTTTTGAAGCTGGGCAGGGGACGTTAATCCAATTTGGCGACGAGTCTGAACTCTCTATCGCCTCGCTAGTCCAAGGTATTGCGATTAATAAGTCACTGGCAACGCTGACGATTGAAGGGCTGTTTACTACCAGTGAACGCTATCAAGCGCTGTTAGGCTGTTTAACGCGATTGGAAATCGATGTGGAATTTATTTCTCCATTGAGGATCCACGAGGATGATCCTTCGGGTCGAGTCAGTTTTATGCTCGCTGAAGCTAAGGTCGATACTCTACTTAATGAGCTCGAAGGCTTAAGTGAAAGCCTCGCACTCGGGCCATTGATTATCGAACGTCAACGTGCAAAAGTATCTTTAGTTGGCAAAGGTTTACAGGCAAAAATGGGATTATTGACTAAGATGTTAGAAGTCTTGGGTAATGAAACTATTCATGCTAAGTTACTCACGACGTCAGAGAGTAAATTATCAACCGTTATCGATGAAAGGGACTTACACAAGGCGGTTCGGGCGTTACATCACGCTTTCGAGCTAAATAAGGTGTAATTAAATAACCGTTTGAGTATTGAATACTATTAATTTGTACTAAGCTGACCTTATAATAAGCCCATCTACCGGATGAGTGCCGTGTGTAAGCTGAATTAAGAAATAAAGGAGCTATCGAATGCTGATTTTGACTCGTCGTGTTGGCGAAACACTGATGATTGGTGATGAAGTCACAGTTACAGTGCTAGGGGTAAAAGGCAATCAAGTGCGTATTGGTGTGAATGCACCAAAAGAGGTTTCTGTTCATCGCGAAGAAATCTACCAACGCATTCAATCTGAAAAATCAGGTACACCATCGGAAGGTGGTAACTTTTAGTACCTTGTTTTGGCAAGCGTACTACGGCAACAGAAGAGTCAGTTTTTTAACTGGCTTTTTTATTTTTTAGACCGAAAGATTGGCGTAAATCAATACATTGGCTTGATATAACAGCAATGTGATTAAAAACAGTTCAAATGGAATCTGTTTCGGAAAAAGGGTTTGACTTATTTTCGTCAAACAGTAATATGTGCGCCAAGAAAACGGAGAGGTGGCCGAGTGGCCGAAGGCGCTCCCCTGCTAAGGGAGTATGGGCTTTAACTCCCATCGAGGGTTCGAATCCCTCCTTCTCCGCCATTTCTTAAAGATAGAAAACAGTGCGCGTGTAGCTCAGCTGGATAGAGTACCTGGCTACGAACCAGGCGGTCGGAGGTTCGACTCCTTCCACGCGCACCATTTTTTATTAGTGTTTGATGTAAAAGTAAATTTAGATACAAGTCGCGCGTGTAGCTCAGCTGGATAGAGTACCTGGCTACGAACCAGGCGGTCGGAGGTTCGACTCCTTCCACGCGCACCATCTCTGCATTAGTTAATCTTTAACTCATCAGTTTTGAATTTCATAAGAAATTTTGTAGATAATTGCTTATAGCAAAGAGTTAAAATGCGCGTGTAGCTCAGCTGGATAGAGTACCTGGCTACGAACCAGGCGGTCGGAGGTTCGACTCCTTCCACGCGCACCAATTTAAATTAATGTGATTTAAATCGTATTAATGTTTTACCGTTTAACATGCGCGTGTAGCTCAGCTGGATAGAGTACCTGGCTACGAACCAGGCGGTCGGAGGTTCGACTCCTTCCACGCGCACCAATTTAAATTAATATGATTTAGGTCGTATTAGTGTTTTACCGTTTAACATGCGCGTGTAGCTCAGCTGGATAGAGTACCTGGCTACGAACCAGGCGGTCGGAGGTTCGACTCCTTCCACGCGCACCAATATAGTTAACGAGATACGTCTTGTTGATTTAAAGCGTTAAACGCGGAGAGGTGGCCGAGTGGCCGAAGGCGCTCCCCTGCTAAGGGAGTATGGGCTTTAACTCCCATCGAGGGTTCGAATCCCTCCTTCTCCGCCATTCTATTCTTTTAGTCGAGAAGAATAGAATAAATTTGCGAGATAAAAGTGCTTATCCTAGACTCAATATTGATTGGATCTTAGAAGTACAAAAACGAGTTTGCGCGTGTAGCTCAGCTGGATAGAGTACCTGGCTACGAACCAGGCGGTCGGAGGTTCGACTCCTTCCACGCGCACCATATAGATAAGCCCTGCAAGCAATTGCAGGGCTTTTTTATTTTCAGTCTGTAGTGATGTGATGGACGCCTCAGCACCTAAGCTTGCAGTATTATGCCAAGCTTAAAGCTGACAAATAGTTCTGGAGGTTTCCATCATGGATATTAAAGTTATTGGTATCGATTTAGCCAAAAATGTTTTTCAAGTTTGTGTTTGTCTTATGGATAACTCTGTCATGAGTAACAAAAAGGTTAACAGAAACAAGCTGCTCGATAAAATTAGACAATTCCCCGAAGGTAGCCTTATTGCTATGGAGGCC